>SKIE01000089.1 GCA_007116585.1 Wenzhouxiangella sp.
ATGCTGCATGTACTCAGGGCGCATGGGTTCCGGCAAAGCGATCAGCGCCGCGCGGTCGTAGAACAAACGGAAAGGCTGCTCGGGTCGAAATGCCATGAAGTCGCCTTGCCACAGACAAACTTGTCCGGCCCCATGTCCAGGCAGCGAGTGCGAGCCGGATTCCACCTTGTCGGGTGCCTGCTGCCACTCGGCGAAAAAATCACGCACGGCAATCGGATCAAGCTCAACGCCGGTAACGGGGTAACCTTGCTCAACCAGCCAGCGCATGTCCAGGCTCTTTCCACACAACGGCACCAGCACGCGCGTGTCCGCAGCAGCTTGAGCCACGGAAGCCCAATGCTTGAGCAAGGCCCAATGGACCTGGTCTGAATGAAAGCCGATCTGGCCGGTCTGCCATCGTTGGTGCCAAAACTTCGGTTCCATGAGAGTTATTGTATCCGTTGGGTTCTGTCTGGCTTTGTCCAGCTGTCCGCTGCTGAATACCATAAATTTTACATAATATACATTATGCGAACTTATAGGGGTAGCGCTTGCCTGGGTAGAAAAACGCGAGTAATCTAACCCCCATGCAACTGAACCTCAAAAATGACGAAGCCCATCGGCTCGCACGAGAGCTGGCTGACCTGACCGGAGAAACCATGAGCGCAGCTGTAACTCGCGCGCTCCGTGAGCAGCTTGAGCGCGAACTGCGTCTGCGCGGTCGCGACGGGATGAGCCAAAGGCTCCTGGCGATCGGAAAACGCGCGGCTGGTCGAGGGATCCTTGACCATCGCTCGGCTGATGAAATTCTAGGCTACGACGAGCACGGCCTGCCTCGCTGATGGTCGTCGATCCATCCGCACTTTTGGCCATTCTGCTTGACGAGCCTGAGGCGCAAAGATGCGCTGATGCGCTTGAAGCGGCACCAGCAGCTTTCCTGTCGGCCGCATCGCGCGTCGAACTGGACATCGTGGTCATCAATAAGCTCGGCGCCGAAGCGCTGTCCGATGTCGACGATTTGATCGAAGAAGCCGGCGTTCAGGTCGAGCCCGTGACAGGCGCGCATTGGATGTTGGCCCGCCAGGCATATCTGGCTTTTGGCAAAGGCCGCGGCCATCCTGCGCAGCTCAATTTTGGCGATTGCTTTTCCTACGCTCTGGCAAAAAAGCTGCAGATGCCGCTACTGTTTGTTGGCAACGATTTTTCGGCAACCGACATCGCCAGGACCGGACTTTAGGCGCCGATTGGCTCGCGGTTTGCCGACTCTGCCTGCGATTGCTAAGAGCCACAGCCCAACGTCAAAGATATTGAGAGGTCACGCCGAAACAGACCTCTTCCCTCTTCCCAACCGCCGATTCCCAATTGCGGTGAGAGCCGTTCCGAAAGCGGAAAGAGTTCCGCTCTTTGCGTTCTGCTGAGATCCTCAACTAGCTGATTTTCAAACATAAGATATTTTGGCGTGAAACCTGCCCATTGATCTGCATGGATATTCAACGCCCCGATCGCTAGCGCAAGCGATTAGCTAAACCGCAACACCCTGCCGCGTGGCCCACTAGATGTGCCGTTGCAGCAACACTGCCTCGATTTCGAACACATGAGGATCCTCGGCATCAATCTCGCGAAGTGCCTCGGCCAGATGCAGCAGGTAATCCAGGTTGCTCCCGCTTGGCCCCCTGGAGCGCGCGATCTGGGCGGCGATTTCGCCTGGGTCGGCTGCGCCCAGATAGGCTGGATTGTTTCTGTCGGCGAAATAAGTCGTGCCGCGCACCTTGGTTCTGGTCGACAGTAGAAAAATCTCCACATCGCGTCGGTTGTAGCCATTCTTTTCTCGCACATCGAGGTGATCGAAAACCTCGGCCTCGACCAGATAGGCCGCACCCCGACAAGACTGGCCCGGCGTGCGCGTCAGGGTCAGGACGCGCCCCGGCGCAGCCGGGGTTCCCCGGTGGTCGTGCGATCCCTGCCAGAACCGGCGCGCCCAGCCGTCAATGCTTGCAATCTCGCGCTGTCGATACGGGAAATCAACCTTGTAAATCAACGAGCCATAGCCGAACACCCAGTGCAGGCCCGTGGCCGAGTCGGTTAGATGGAAGTTATTGAGCATAACGCTGAGTGCTTCTTGACCGCAAAGCTGGCAGTCTATTGCGGTGTTTGTTGCCAGTCTAAGGAGGCTCCATGAACGCGTTTTGTCTGAAATTCTCCCCACTCGCCCTTGTCAGCAGCCTGTCGTTGCTGATGCTCTCGGCCTGCTCCAGCGACCCGCTGCCGGAACATGCCGTGCTGGTGCCAGCGACGGATTTGCCCGACACTGTGGTCGGCTACGCCCGCTGGCGGGATGGAGAACGCAAACCTATTCACCGGGTTCATTGCGGGCAGGAAAGCCCCTACTACGTGATGCTGGCCGAGGGCAAGGATTTTACGCTGCGAGTCGGTTTCTGGGGCGAGGCGGCCGCAACGCCCGCTGACATTGATTTCGAGCAGGCCGACAGCGTCGAACTCAGGGCGGTCGATGACGAACTTCAATACTACCGCTACAGCACCCTCCGCATTCTCCCGGAAATGGGTAAAGTCAGCGGCAGCGAGCGGGCAGCCCAGGGTCAGACGCCGTTGCGGCCGACCAGTCTGGCCGCGATCGAAGCCCACCAGGAGGGCGTAGAGCTGGATTTTGATCTTTCCTGTTCCGGCGGCTCACTTGAAGATGCATGACGCGCCGGACCACTACGCTGCCGGCGCGGGCTCGATGCGCAGGATCTTGAAGTCAAAGTAGGCGTACAAGATGCCGATAACGGGCACCAGCAGCAGGAAAAACGCGAACGGGGCGTAGGCGAGCGGGCTGACGCCCAGCACGCCGAACATGTAGACGGCGCAGGTATTCCACGGCACCAACGGCGAGGTGATGGTGCCGCCACCTTCCAGGCTGCGCGAAAGCACGCGCGGGTCCAGTCCACGCTCCTGGAACTCCGCTCGAAACATCCGACCCGGCAAGACAATCGACATGTATTGATCAGCCGAAATAACGTTGGTGCCAAACGCAGTCAGGATGGTCGTTGCGACCAGCGAGGCCGTGCTGCGCACCATCCCCACGATGCCGGTCAGGATCTTGCGCAGCAGGCCGGTGCTTTCCATCACGGCACC
>SKIE01000126.1 GCA_007116585.1 Wenzhouxiangella sp.
CGAGGTTTTCGCCTCAGCGGGTTCTATGAGATTAATGAAGACTGGAGCCTGCTGGTTCAAAACGCCTATCAGGAGCTTGAAGCGGACGGCGTTTTTGACTACGACCCGGAAATTGGTGACTTGCAGGTTAGCCGCTACTATCCGGATACGCTGGATGACCGTTTCAATCAGATTACCTGGACCCTTGAAGGCCGGGTCGGCGCGCTGCAGGCGATTTATACCGGCGGTTACCTGGATCGCAGTATTGAACAATCTGTCGACTACACCGGCTACAACAATGTCGGTGCGTTCATTGCTTATTACACCTGCACGTACGACAACCCCGACTACATCGTGAATTATGGGCTTCCGCCAGGCGTTATCACTGAAACGCGGCAGTGCCTTGACCCTACCAAGGGTGTGGAAATTGATCAGGAGCATGAACGTCATACGCATGAATTCCGCATCATTACTCCGCAGGAAGAGCGGGTCCGATTCCAGGGCGGCATGTTTTACGACAACCTGATCATCGAGACACAGGACGACTATCACTACTTCACCAATATGCAGCCGGGTGCCCTGGGGTTCATTCCGAATACCCCGATTGCGGATGCGAGGAGCATTAACGAGGAAACCCGTCCAGCTGCAGTTGCGTTCTTCAATGACATCACGCGTGAGGATGAGCAGTGGGCCGTTTTCGGTGAGGTCAGTTATGATTTCGTCCCGGGGCTTTTCACCGGTACTCTGGGTCTCAGGTATTACGAAATCGAAACATCCTTCAAGGGCTCTTCTGATTTTGCCGACGGGATCTTTCAGGGACAGCCCGGAATCGGTGTGGTTGAGCAAGGCCGGGGGCGCAACTATGACGTGTCGGGTGGACATAGCCGCGACCCGCTCAAGCTTACCGGCTGGGTTCCAAAGCTGACGCTGGCCTATACGCCAACTGACAATACGTTGTTCTACGCGACCTATTCCGAAGGGTTCCGCCCCGGCGGCTTTAACCGGGGTGGCGGGATCCCGTCGGCAAATCCCGAATTCCCGGACGTGTCGACAACGTTTGATACCGATGACGTGACCAACTATGAGCTGGGCTGGAAAACCACATTGCTGAATGGCACTTTGCGGTTCAACGGTAATGTTTACTGGATCGACTGGACCGATATGCAAGTATCACGGTTCGACCCGCAAAACGTCTCCATTCTGACGTTCATCGAAAACGCGGCCGACTCCGAAATCCGGGGGCTGGAGACTGATTTTGCCTGGCGGGCAACTGACAGCTTCACTCTGTATGGCGCCCTTTCTTACAACGATACGGAGTTGACGGCTACCGATGCCGAGGCGATTGAGTTAGCGCCAGTTGGTAGCGAGTTGCCGTTGGTGCCTACTTGGCAAGCCGCGTTGCGCGGACGCTATGAGTGGTTCCTGAACGGGCAGTGGGCGGACTATGCCTTCACTCAGGCCTCCTTGCGCTACGCCAGTTCGTCGTTCAGTTCCCTTGTGCTTGAAGAACGCAGCAAGCAAGACAGCTACGTGATCACGGACGTATCGGCCGGGTTCAGCCGTGGCTCCTGGAGTCTGGAGGCCTATGTCGACAACCTGACCGACGAACGGGCCGAGTTGTTTATCAACAACCAGGACAACTTCGACCGAGTGACCACAAACCGGCCGCAGACAGTGGGCCTTCGACTCACCTATCGGCACATGCCGCTTTGAGTCGAACCGTTGTCGCCTGACGATGGGACGAACCGCATGGCGCCGGCGACAGGCCGGCGCCGGCTGATGTCAGCCTGGAAAGCAGAATGATGTCCGGCGAGCAACGGGCGTCGCCTGTAGCGCCCGATGGTTTTCAGGTGGTGGAAGCCAGCATGCGCCGTGGCGATTTCGCCGCGGCGCTGTCCTTGCTTGGCAAGGCCAACGAATCTGACTCACCGAAAGCCTTGTATCTAAACGCGGTGTGTCTGCGCTACCTGGGGCGTTTGGACGAGGCCCTGACAATACTGGAGCGCCTGCGTGATTCTGCGCCTGAGTACGCCCGCGCCTGGCAAGAGCGCGGTCATCTGCAGCGCCGACGGGGCGACGTCGAAGGTGCTCTGGATGCGTTCCGCGAAGCCGTGCGTCTCAATCCGGGGTTACTGGCTAGCTGGCGCAGCCTGGCTGAGCTCGAGCAGCAAGTTGGCGCCAGCGAGCGTGCCGAGACGGCCCGACGGCAGGCCCAGCGGCTTGCCGATTTGCCGCGCGAGCTGGTAACCGTCACCAGTCTGCTTCATGAAGGCAAGCTGTACAAGGCCGAGCAGATTTGCCGGGCGTTTCTGCAGCAGCATCCACAGCATGTTGAAGCGATGCGTCTGTTGGCTCAACTCGGGTTGCAGCTCAACGTTCTGGATGATGCGGAGTTCTTGCTGGAAAGTGCGCTGGCTTTTGAGCCCGATAATGCCTTTGTGCGCTACGACTATGTCACGGTGCTGGGCCGGCGGCAGAAGTTTGCCCAGGCCCTGGAGCAGGCCGAGCGCCTTCGCCAGGCTCAGCCTGGCAACCCGAGTTTCGAGATGGCTTTCGCCAACCAGTGCATGGCAGCAGGTGATTTTGACCGCGCGCTTGCTGCCTACGACCAAATTCTTGACCGCATGCCGGATCACCCGGGCGTTCATCTGAGCCGTGGCCATGCGCTCAAAACGACCGGCGATAGCCAGGGTGCGGTCGCAGCCTATCGTGCGGCGGCTCGGGCAAGACCGACGTTCGGGGATGCCTGGTGGAGCCTGGCCAATCTCAAGACGTACCGATTTGCCGACAAGGAGCTGGAGCAAATGCGCCAGCTAGAAGCGGCGCCCCGAATTGCGCCAGTCGATCGGTATCATCTGTGCTTTGCTCTGGGTAAAGCGCTGGAAGACGCTCAGGCATACGCCGAATCGTTTGAATATTATCAGCGCGGCAATCAACTCAAGACGCAGGAACTGCGCTACGATCCCGAATCGGTCAGTGCTGAGATGGCGCGTCAACAGGCGGTCTGTACACCCGGATTTTTTGATCAGCGCACGGGTGCTGGGTATAAGGCTCCAGATCCCATTTTCATCGTCGGTCTGCCGCGTGCCGGCTCGACTTTGATCGAGCAGATACTGGCCTCGCACTC
>SKIE01000243.1 GCA_007116585.1 Wenzhouxiangella sp.
AAGGCCTGGACGGATTGGGCGTTGCCCTGCTGGAGCGCGTGGGCGAGGGCAGAATCCGGCGTGAAATTCACTTGCCGCCGCAGGGCCAGCGGTTACGCTCTCGTCTGTTCGATCTGGGCGGCATCTGCTCGGAACGAGTCGAAGATGACGGCAGTATGCGGCTTGAGGTGGATCTGGCGGTGAGAGATGCGCGCCAGCTCTGCCGATTGAGCGGCATAGACGGTCAATTGGCCGAACGGCTGCTGTTACACTAGTGCGCTTGCCTGAAGGCGGCGAGAGTTTCGCTGGCGGCCGTGCAGCGGCGCTGGCGTTGCCTTTGTGGCCGGCCATCCTTTTTTAGACTGCATCGCTTGTAAGTAAACGGAGAAATCAATGCCCTGGAATGAACCCGGACGCGGAAGCGGCGGCGGTGATCGCGATCCCTGGAAAGGGGGGAACGGCCAGCAGCCACCGGATCTCGACGAGGTCTTTGCCAACGTCCAGCGCCGCCTGAAAAAGATCATGGGCGGCGGTGACGGTGGCAGTAGCGGCGGCGGCAAAGGTGGCAGCACCGGTGGCCCGTCGCTGGGCGGCATCGGCCTGCTGATTGCCGTGCTGGCCGGCATCTGGATTGTCTGGAACTCGGTTCATATCGTCGATGAATCCGAGCGCGGCGTCGTGCTGCGCTTTGGTGAATATGTGCGCACCTTGAGTCCAGGCCTGAATTTCACCCTGCCGGCGCCGGTTGAAGTGCTCGAACGGGTCAACGTCAGCAACGTGCGCTCGCTGGAAAGCACCAGCCGCATGCTGACCGGCGATGAAAACCTGATCGATCTGTCGTTTGCGGTGCAGTACCGCGTGGTCGAGCCGGAGAAATTCCTGTTCAACGTGGAGATTCCCGAGGAGTCTCTGGGCCACGCCGCCGACAGCGCCATGCGCGAGGTCGTCGGCACCAACAACATGGATTTCATTCTCGAGATCGGTCGAGGCCAGATCGCGCTCGACACCCAGGCTTTGTTGATCGAGATTCTCGAGCGTTATGACTCTGGCATGGAAATCACGTCGTTCAACCTGCAGGAGGTTCGTCCGCCGGCCCAGGTTCGTTCGGCTTTCGATGACGTGGTCCGGGCGCGTGAGGATCAGATCCGTTTTGCCAACGAGGCTCAGGCCTACGCCAACCAGGAAGTGCCGGAGGCGCGCGGTCGCGCGGCCCGCATTCTGGAAGAAGCGCAAGGCTACCGCGAGTCGATCATTGCCCAGGCGACGGGTGAGTCCGACCGTTTCGTCGCGGTGCTGGATCAGTATTCGCTCGCGCCCGAGGTGACCCGCGAGCGCCTGTACCTGGAAACGCTGGAGCGGGTCTATGGCCGCTCGGCCAAGATCCTTCTGGACGTGGATTCGTCGAACAACATGTTCTATCTGCCGCTGGATTCAATGCGCGGTGCCGGGACGGGCGGCGCGCCGCCACCGCCGGTGCCCCTGATGTCGCCATCGGAGCAGCAGCGGGTGACTCAGACCGACCCGCGGGCCCGCACCGGCCGGGGAGTACGCTGATATGAAAATCTTTTTGCCTATCATTCTGATCGCCGGCCTGTTTGTCGGCCTCAACAGCATCTTTGTCGTGACGGAAACCGAACACGCCCTGAAATTCCGGCTTGGTGAGGTGATCCGTGCCGACTACGAGCCCGGTCTGCATTTCAAGATGCCGTTCATCAACAATGTGCGCAAGCTCGAAAAGCGCATCATTACCCTGGACATGCGTCCTGAACAGATGAACACCGCCGAGCAGAAATTCGTTGAGGTGGATTACTACGTCAAGTGGCGCATCACCAATCCGCGTGACTTCTACGTCTCCACGCAAGGGGGCGACATGATGTTCACCCGCTCGCGCCTGGCCCAGCTGATCCGCAACGACCTGCGCGACGAGTTTGCCCAGCGCACATTGAGTGAGGTGGTCTCGGAGCAGCGTCGCGAAATGATGGAGCGTCTGGTCGAACGCGCCGACGCCCGCTTCGAGGAATTCGGCATTGACGTGATCGACGTGCGCATCAAGAAAATCGAGCTGACTGAGGAAGTACTCAACTCGGTGTTCGAGCGTATGGAAACCCAGCGCCGTGAGTTTGCCAACGAGCTGCGCTCGCTGGGTCGGGAACGCGCCGAGCGCATTCGTGCCGACGCCGACCGCCAGGTTCGGGTACTGCTGGCAGACGCCGAACGGGACGCCCAGCGCCTGCGTGGTGAAGGGGATGGTCAGGCGATTCAGATTTACGCCGACGCGTTTGAACGGGATCGCGAATTCTTCTCCTTTTGGCGCAGCCTGCAAGCCTATGATGAGGCGTTTGGTACCGAAAACGACATCATGCTGATGGACACGCGTTCGGAGTTTTTCCGCTACTTTGACCAGCAGCGGGTCGACTGACCGGAGCGTCTCATGAGCCGATCGGTGGTCATCCTCGGCACCCAGTGGGGTGACGAGGGTAAGGGCAAGATCGTTGACCTGCTGGCCCACCAGGTCGATGCGGTGGTCCGGTTTCAGGGCGGCCATAATGCCGGTCATACGCTGGTGATCGACGGCGAGAAAACCGTCCTGCACGTCATTCCCTCCGGCGTTCTGACCGACCGCGCCCGTTGCCTGATCGGCAACGGCGTGGTCGTTTCGCCGCGCGCGCTGATGAGCGAAATCGAGGGCCTGGAGCAGCGCGGCATCGCCGTGCGCGAGCGGCTGGGCATATCGCCGGCTTGCCCGGCGATCCTGCCTTGCCATGAAGCGCTCGATCACGCGCGCGAGAAAGCCCGTGGCCGCCGCGCCATCGGGACTACCGGCCGCGGTATCGGCCCGGCCTACGAAGACAAGGTCGCCCGGCATGGCTTGCGCCTGGCCGATCTGGCTGATGCCGACCGACTGGCCGACAAGCTGGAAGGGATTCTCGACCTCTACAACTTCATCCTGCAGCGCTATTACAGCGAACCGGCGCTCGACGCCCAGGCCATTGCCGACGAGGCGGCCCGCTATGGCGCTGCGCTCAAGCCGATGTTTACTGACGTGACCGGCGAGCTGCACCAGTATCGACGCGACGGCAAGGCGCTGCTTTTCGAGGGGGCCCAGGGCGCTTTGCTCGACATCGA
>SKIE01000094.1 GCA_007116585.1 Wenzhouxiangella sp.
CCCAGCACGCAGTCCAGGCGCGTTTCGCCGACCATGCGGATGATGCTGGCCACGCCGCGGCCCGGCTCGCCGATCAGAAGTGCCCAGGTGCCCGGATACTCGATTTCGGATGAGGCATTGGAGCGGTTGCCCAGCTTGTCTTTCAGGCGCTGGATCCGGATCGGGTTGATGCTGCCGTCGGGGCGCCAGCGTGGCACCAGAAAGCAGCCCAGCCCGTGTTCGGTCTGGGCCAGGCTGAGAAAGGCATCCGACATCGGGGCCGAGCAAAACCACTTGTGGCCGACCAGTTCATAAGGCTGACCTGGCCCGCCCGCGCCCAGCGGCTTCGCCGTCGTGGTGTTGGCGCGGACGTCCGAGCCGCCCTGTTTTTCGGTCATGGCCATGCCCACGGTAACGCCGGGCTTTTGTTCGGAGGGCCGGAACGCCGGGTCATAGCTGCCGGCCAGGATTTTTTGCTCCCAGACCGCGGCAATCTCGGGCTGCAGTCGCAGCGAGGGAATGGCGGCATGGGTCATGGTCATTGGGCACATGGTCCCGGCTTCGAACTGGTTGTGCAGATACATCAGGGCCGAGCGCGCAACGCGCGCGCCCGGCTGGCCGGTCCAGGTCAGGCTGCTCAGGCCGTGCGAGATGCCGAGGTCCATCAGGCGGTGGTAACTTGGGTGAAACTCGACCTGGTCGATGCGATGGCCATAGCGGTCGTGCGTGTGCAGGACCGGCGTGTGCCGGTTGGCCAGAAACCCCAGCTCCATGATTTCGTTCCCGGCCAGCGCGCCGAAAGCGGTCAGGCGGTCTTCGAAGTCGCCGCCGCCTTCCCGGTGAACGGCCGCCCGCAGGGCGACGTCGCCGATGTATGCGTTGTAGCGGTGCAGCGGTTGCGGCTGGTTCAGTACCTCGTGTGTCGCATCCATGGCAGTCTCACTCAACCCTTGGCGCCGGGGTGCGTCAGCCCTCGTCCAGCGCCAGTACCTGGCGCAGGAACAGGGTCTCGGCCTCGCGCTGGAAGTCCCGGTTGGACTGACGGGCGAAGCCATGGCCTTCGTCCAGGGCCAGCAGGTACCAGGGGTCTCCGCCGGCCTCGCGCACCGCTTCGAGAATCTGCTCGGCTTCGGAAGCGGGCACGCGCGGATCGTTGGCGCCCTGAATGATGAACAGGGGCGCGGTGATCCGGTCGGCGTTGTTGGACGGCGAGATCGACTCCAGGAACTCGCGCACTTCCGGGTCGCGCTCATCGCCATACTCTGCCCGGCGCAGATCCCGCCGATAGCCAGCCGTGTTTTCGAGGAAGGTCACGAAATTGGAAATCCCGACGATGTTGACGCCGCCGGCGAGCCGGTCCGAGTAGTGCATCAGGCTGGCCAGAACCATGTAGCCACCGTATGAGCCGCCGTAGACCACCACCCGCTCTTCGTCCAGATCAGGCTGCTCGGCGATCCAGTCGAGCAGGGCGCCGATATCGAATACCGAGTTCTCGCGCAGGAACACGTTGTCGAGGTTGACGTATTCGTTGCCGTAGCCACTGGAACCACGCACATTGGGTACGGCAACGGCCGCGCCGAGTTCGTGCACCCAGTACATGAAGTTGGCGTTGAAGCCGGGCCGTGCCTGCGCTTCCGGGCCGCCGTGGATGGATACGATCACCGGGTGCGGGCCGTCGCCGTCAGGGCGGTGGATGAAGGCCGGTACTTCCAGCCCGTCGAAACTCTCGTAGCTGATCAACTCCGGCGCCTGGAAACGCGAGGTATCCAGCCCGCCGACTTCTGATTCGGTCCAGCGCTCCAGCTCACCGCTGGACAGGTGCAGGATCCAGGCGTCACCCGGCGAGCCGGCGTAGTTGTGGCTGAAACCGAGTCGCTCGCCGTCCGGGCTGAACCGAACGCCGCCAATCAGGCCGGCCGGCAACTCCGGGCCGGGTCTGGCCTCGCCGGAGGCCAGGTCCAGCAGATGCAGCTCGGCGATGCCGCCGGCGTTGATGGTGTAGGCCAGCAGGCTGCCGTCGGGTGACAAGTCCATGGCCTGCACATCCCAGGGATGTTCGACGATCACGCGCTGATCGCCGCTGTCCAGGTCAATCGCAAGAATGCGCCGGAACTCCGCGTCGGCATCGCTGACAACGAACAGCTCGGAACCGTCGGCCGAGAAACGCGCCGCGCCATAGGCGACTTGCTGGTCCGGGTTGATCCGGGTCAGCTCGCCGCTGTCGATATCGAGCAGAAACAGGCGGGTTTCGTTGATCGACAGGTAGCGACCCAGCAACAGCATCGAGCCGTCCGGCGACCACTCGCGCGGCGCCGTGGCGCCTTCGGCCTGCAGCAGCTCGCGGCGCGATGCCGGGTCTTCGGGATCAGCGATCCAGATGGTGTAGTCGGGCTGTTCCCAGGTTGCAGAGGCCCAGGCCACTTTCGATCCGTCCGGCGACCAGGTCAGGCCCTGGTTGCGGGTCTCGGGTTCGGTGAACTGCAGGTCCCGTCCCGTAGCCGGGTCGAACAGGAAGCCTTGGAAAAATTCGTCGCCGCCGACATCACGGGTGAACATGAACTGGCCCGATCCATCCGGCCGAACCTGCGGGGCACCGGTGCGTTGATCGAAAAAGGTGAGCTGGCGGCGCTTGCCCATGGGTTGGGCAACATGGTGAATCTGGTTGGTTTCGCCGAAGCGGGTGAGGATGAAAATACCGCCGTCCGGCTCGAAATCGGCGAAGAAAGCCGAGCGAATATTCTGATATTGGCGCAGACGGTCGCGCACCTCCGGCGGGATGTCCGGGATGTTTTCCATCACCAGGTTGCCTTGCTGGATGCGCTCAGGCGAGGCGTCGGCCCACAGCGCAGGGCTCAGGCCAAGGCTCAGGATCGCGCAGGAAAGAAGGACGCCGATGGCGTTCGGACGGCTATGCATCATGGAGTGTCCAGGTTCGTCGTTGAAGGGGTCAGGTCGTCAGCGGGCAGGATCAGCCCGGCCAGTACCCGGCGATTTTCGCTCATCAACACGTTGAAGGTGCGCGCGGCTGCGACCAGGCTCATACATTCCAGCCCCACGCCCTGGCGCAGGAACAGGTGCTGGACTTTTGCCGAGGGCATTCTGGGGCGCTCGCCGG
>SKIE01000080.1 GCA_007116585.1 Wenzhouxiangella sp.
GACTCAAAAGCGATCGCCAGCATCAGCCCCGGATGGTGCTCTGTGGCATCAATCTGGCGGGTACCGAACAAGATGGCGAACAGGGCCAGCAACAGGGCCACGCCCAGCGCGGTGTCAGTCAAAATCGGGCCAGGCTCGGTGGCAAGCCTCAGGGGCGCGTCGACATCCGCGGTCAGCAGTTCAAAGCCCATGGCAATGCCCTTGAGCTGCAGTGCGATATATGGCAGCACGCCGAGGACCGCGACCATCGTTACCAGCACCGCCAGCCGGCGCGTCTTGCCAAACCGTGAGGCCAGAAAATCCGATATCGAGGTCACCTTCTGTTCTTTGGCAACCCGCACCATGCGCTGCAGAAAACCGCCGAGGACCAGAAACATCAGGATCGGGCCGAGATAGACCGGCAGAAAGTCCCAACCACTGCTTGCAGCCTGCCCGACGGCTCCATAGAAAGTCCATGACGTACAGTAGACCGCCAGCGACAGGCTGTAGATCAAAGGCTGAGCGGCCAGCCGCCCGCGCCGCTCGGCAACCCGGTCTCCCCACCAGGCGACGAAAAACAACAGCGCCACGTAGGCCAGTGAGACCAGCACCAGGAGCGCGGGAGAAAACATCAGCCGGGGCGCGAGCCGGTCGCGTGCTGGTCGGGCATGGCCATCTGGTCCGGGTCGATGCGCGAAACCGCATGATAGCAAGGCTTGGCGCCTGACTGCCTACTTTGGTCGTATGGGTTTTCGGGCGGGGGCTGCATACACTCTGGCGACAACAATCATCATCCACGAGGGAAGAGCGCACCATGTCCGACGACAAATCCGACGATAAGTCAGCCGCGGCCTACTGGTCAGCCAATATTCGGATCATCATGATTTGCCTGGTCATCTGGGCGGTGGTGTCTTACGGCTTCGCCATATTTCTCAGGCCGGTGCTGGCCATGCTGCCGATCACCATCGGCGGCACCGATTTGGGTTTCTGGTTTGCCCAGCAGGGCTCCATCCTGACTTTTATCGTGCTGATCTTCTACTACACCTGGTACATGAATCGGGTTGATCGCGAATTCGGCGTCGACGAACAGGAATAAGGGAGCAGAAACCGCATGGACCAGTTCACACTGAACCTGATTTTCGTCGGGGCCTCGTTTGCGCTCTACATCGGCATTGCCATCTGGGCGCGCGCCGGCAACACCTCGGATTTTTACGCCGCCAGCCGCGGCGTCAACCCGATTGTTAACGGCGCGGCCACCGCGGCCGACTGGATGTCAGCGGCCTCGTTCATCTCCATGGCCGGCCTGATCGCCTTTGTCGGCTACGGCAACTCCAGCTTCCTGATGGGCTGGACCGGCGGCTATGTGCTGCTGGCACTGCTGCTGGCGCCGTATCTGCGCAAGTTCGGCCGCTTTACGGTACCGGAATTCATCGGCGACCGTTTCTACAGTCAGACAGCGCGAGTTGTTGCCGTCGTGTGCCTGCTGGTCTGCTCCATCACCTACGTGATCGGCCAGATGACGGGCGCCGGCGTGGCCTTCTCCCGCTTCCTGGAGGTACAGAACACCACGGGGCTGCTGATCGCGGCCGGCGTGGTTTTCCTGTACGCCGTGCTCGGCGGCATGAAAGGCATTACCTATACCCAACTGGCGCAGTACTGCGTCCTGATCACCGCCTACACCATCCCGGCGGTGTTCATATCTCTCCAGCTGACCGGCAATCCCATCCCGCCGCTGGGTCTGTTCTCAACCCATGCTGAATCCGGCATGCCGCTGCTTTCGAAACTCGACGAAGTCTTGATGGAACTGGGCTTCCATGATTACACGGGCCACCACGGCTCAATGCTCAATATGGCGTTGTTCACCCTGTCGCTGATGGTGGGCACTGCCGGCCTGCCGCACGTCATCATCCGCTTCTTCACCGTGCCGAAGGTTTCTGATGCGCGCAAGTCCGCAGGCTGGGCGCTGGTTTTCATCGCCCTGCTGTACCTGACCGCACCGGCGGTGGGTGCCATGGCCAAACTCAACATCATCACCACCATCTATCCGGACGGCACCGCCGCAGAGCCCATCCGCTACGACGAACGACCGGACTGGATGCGGAACTGGGAGCAAACCGGGCTGCTCGCGTTTGAGGACAAGAACAACGACGGTCGCATCCAGTACTACAACGACACTTCGGAAGAGTTTGCGTCGGTCGCCGAAGCGCGCGGCTGGGAGGGCAATGAAGTAGTGAATTTCAACCGCGACATCCTGGTGCTGGCCAACCCCGAGATTGCCCAACTGCCCGGCTGGGTCATCGCGCTGATCGCGGCCGGCGGCCTGGCCGCCGCCCTGTCGACCGCTGCGGGTCTGCTGCTGGCCATTTCCTCGGCCATCAGCCACGACATGCTCAAATCGGTACTGATGCCGAGGATCACCGACAAGCAGGAACTCATGGCGGCGCGGATATCCATGGCCTTTGCCATTGCGCTGGCCACGTATCTCGGGTTGAACCCGCCAGGCTTCGCCGCGCAGGTGGTTGCCCTGGCCTTTGGTCTGGCCGCCGCCACGCTGTTCCCGGCCCTGATGATGGGTATTTTCTCGAAGAAAATGAACACTCAGGGGGCCGTGGCGGGCATGCTGGTCGGGCTGTTCGCCACCCTGCTCTATATCTTCACCTACCTGGGCTGGTTCTTCTTCCCGGGCACCAACATGCTGGAAAACACGCCCGACAACTGGCTGTTTGGCATCTCGCCGCTGTCCTTCGGCGCGGTCGGCGCAGGGCTCAACTTCCTGACGGCCTACATTGTGATGAAGCTCACCGCAGACCCGCCGGAGCACATCCAGGAACTGGTCGAGAGCATTCGCGTACCGCGAGGTTCGGCCGGAGCCATCGACCACTAAGCGGGACGTTCGCCGCCGGGCGCCTGGTGCCCGACGACAGGAAGACAGGCAACTGCCCGGCCCTTGTGGCCGGGCAGTATGCTTTCAGGGGCTATTACTGACGGATCTGCCAACCATGCTGCTGGAGTTTATTGCCGCGATTGTTCTGGGCCTTGGCGTTGCCGGTTTGATGATGGCGCTGAACGTCGCCTCCGGACGCCGCCTGCCGGCCTGGCTGACGCCGGCCAGTGCCGGGCTTGCCATGATCGCTTTCATGGTCGGCATGGAATATTCGTGGCTCGAGCGAACCAGCAGCAACCTGCCCGATGGCGTCGAGGTGGTCTCGGTCAGCGAGGAATCCATGTGGTACCGCCCGTGGACCTACCTGCGGCCACTGAGCCTGAGACTGGTGGCGGTCGACACCCGCCGCAACCGCAGCCATGCCGAACAGCCCGGACAGGTCATGACCAGCGTTCTGCTGATGGGGCGCTGGATGCCGACGCGGCAAATCCCGGTGGTGTTCGACTGCGTCAACGATCGTCGAGCCGATTTGGCGGCCGACGTGGAGCTGGGGCCGGATGGCCAGCTCCACGGCGCCCAGTGGCGTCGGCTGAGCCCGGACGATCCCGCGCTTGCCGCCGCCTGTAACGCATCTTGAGCGGCCGCCCTCTACAACCAAAGTCGAAGCGAAAAGGTCCGGCCTGCTTGCTACCGTGGTGCAATGAACGGGGCCGGTGGAGCCACCTGCCAATGCATCCAGCGACATTTCAAGGCCTGCGTCTTTGCCTTGAACGGGCCTCGTCTTCAGTGATGGCCTTGCGCGGGAGATGACTTGAAACATGCCCTGATTCAGCGTCTGATCGCCCTGTTCTGCCTGGGCTGGCTGTTGTTCAGTTTTCCCTTGCTGGCACTCTGGGACCGTGAGGCGACCATGTTCGGTCTGCCGCTGCTGCCTGGCGGCCTGTTTCTGACCTGGGCGGTCCTGATCGCGCTGCTGGCCTGGTTGATGGAGCGGTCAGAGCGATGATTTCGCCGGCAGTCGTCATCGGCACGGCCTTCGCCTACCTGATGTTGCTGTTCGTGATTGCCTGGTACGGCGACCGTCGGGCGGCGGGTGGTCGCTCCATCATCGCCAGCCCGTGGGTCTATGCGCTGTCCATCGCCGTCTACGCCACGGCCTGGACCTACTTCGGCAGCGTTGGCCGTGCCACCGTCGACGGCGTCTGGTTCCTGCCCATCTATCTCGGCCCGACGCTGGCCATGATCCTCGGCTGGGTCCTGATCCGGAAGATGGTGCGCATTGCCCGCACCTACCGCATCACCTCGGTCGCGGATTTCATTGCCAGCCGCTACGGCAAAAGCCCGCTGCTGGCCGGCCTGGTGACCCTGATCACCGTGGTTGGCATCGTGCCCTACATTGCCCTGCAGCTCAAGGCGATTTCCAGCGGCTATGCCATCCTGACCACCCCGGCGGAACACGAACCGGTTGCAGCAATACGCTGGTGGCAGGACTCGACCCTTTATGTAGCCCTCGCCCTGGCCGGCTTCATCATCCTGTTCGGCACGCGCCATCTCGACGTCACCGAGCGTCACGAAGGCATGGTGGCCGCCATCGCCTTCGAGTCGCTGGTCAAGCTGATTGCATTTCTCGCGGTGGGCCTGTTCGTGGCCTACGGTCTGTTCAATGGTATCGGAGACATCTTTGCCCGGGCCATGGCCGATGAGGAACTGTCTCGCCTGCTGCGGTTTGATAACGGCGGCGACGACCGCTACGTGTTCTCGCAATGGTTTTCGCTGATTCTGCTGGCCATGCTGGCGTTTTTGTTCTTGCCGCGCCAGTTCCAGGTCATGGTGGTCGAAAACGTCGACGAGAATCATCTGCGCCGGGCCGCCTGGGTATTTCCGCTCTACCTGCTGTTGATCAATATTTTTGTGCTGCCGATCGCGCTCGGCGGGCTGCTCTACTTCGGCGGCAACGAAGCGAACCCCGACATGTTCGTGCTGTCGCTGCCGCTGGCCGAAGAGCTGAAAATGCTCGCTCTGTTTGTCTTCATCGGCGGGCTATCGGCCGCCACCGGCATGGTCATTGTGGAAGCAATCGCGGTCTCGACCATGGTCTGTAACGATCTGGTCATGCCGCTGCTGCTGCGAACGCGCCGGTTTCGCGGCCGCTCCGGCGGTGATCTGACCCGTCTGCTGCTGACCATCCGCCGACTGGCCATTTTGCTGCTGCTGCTGCTGGGTTACGTCTACTACCGCGCAGCCGGCGAAGCCTATGCCCTGGTCAGTATCGGCCTGATCAGCTTTGCCGCCGTGGCTCAGTTTGCGCCGGCCGCGCTGGGCGGCATGTACTGGAAAGGCGGTACCCGGGCCGGAGTGCTGGCCGGCCTGGTGGCCGGCTTCGGTTTCTGGGTCTACACCCTGATGCTGCCGTCGATCGCCAAATCCGGCTGGATGCCGACCGGTTTTGTTGATCACGGTCTGTTTGGTCTGGCCTGGCTGCGTCCCGAGGCGTTTCTGGGGCTGGAGGGACTGGACGGCCTGACCCACTCGCTGTTCTGGAGCCTGCTGGCCAATGTCGGAGCCTATGTGCTGGTCTCCCTGTACACCCGCCCCAGCGCGCGCGAGGCCAGCCAGGCCCTGCTGTTCGTGGACGTATTCCGGCGCGCCCCTGAAGGCCAGCCGGTCTTCTGGCAGGGTCGCGCCCGCACGCGTGACCTGGTCCGTCTGACCGAGCGTTTTCTGGGCCAGAAACGGGCTCATGCCATGTTCGAGGACTACGCGACAGAGACCGGCACCCCGGCCGGAGAACACGCCGATGCACGCCTGGTTCAGCGCGTGGAAACCCAGCTGGCCGGAGCAATCGGCGGCGCGTCGGCTCGCATCATGGTCGCCTCGGTGGTCGAGAAAGAAGACGAGCTCGGGCTCGATGACGTGATGCGAATCCTGGACGAGGCCTCTCAGCTGCGCCGCTACTCGCATGCGCTGGAGGAAAAATCACGCTCGCTGCAGCAGGCCACCGAGGAACTGCGGGCGGCCAATGAACAACTTAAAAGCCTGGACCGGCTCAAGGACGATTTCATGTCGTCGGTCACCCATGAACTGCGCACACCGCTGACCTCGATTCGGGCGCTGACCGAGATGCTGCGAGACGACCCCGAGATGCCCACCGAGCAGCGTCAGGAGTTTCTCGGCATCATGGCCGCCGAAACCCAGCGCCTGAGCCGGCTGGTCGGCCAGGTGCTG
The DNA here is from genome assembly GCA_007116585.1 of Wenzhouxiangella sp. The sequence continues at coordinate 6,089 of SKIE01000080.1, forward strand.
GACATGGCCCGGATCGAAGCCGGCCATGCCGACTGGCACAACACCGAACTGCTGATGCCCGAGATCGTCCAGCAGGCGGTCAACAGCACCCGCGGCGCCTTCGAGGAACGCAAGGTCACGGTGCAGGTGCACGACCCGGATCCGGCGCGCCCGATTCTGGCCGACGCGGACCGCCTGATTCAGGTCCTGCTGAACCTGCTGACCAACGCGCTGAAATTTGTACCTGACGATCACGGTCGGGTCGATATCGAGATTCGTGATCGCAACGATGGCGTGCACGTGACGGTGACCGATAATGGACCCGGAATCTCGCCGGCCGACCAGGCCGTCGTGTTCGAGAAATTCCGCCAGGTCGGAGACACACAGCACGCGGGTAGCGGGCTGGGCCTGCCCATCAGCCGCCAGATCATCGAGCATTTTGGCGGCGCGATGTGGCTGGAATCCGAACCCGGGAAAGGCGCACGCTTCGGCTTTTTCCTGCCGCGGAAATCACGCGGAGACCGGACGTGAACAGAAGCCGGCACCCCGCACTGCAAGTGAAGAGAGGATTGACAGCATGGCCAAGAGAATTCTGATCGCCGACGACGAACCGAATATCGTCATCTCGCTGGAATACCTGATGCGCCGCGAGGGATATGAGGTTGGGGTGGCCCGTGACGGTAACGAGGCGCTGGAGATGATTCGCCGCCAGCCTCCGGACCTCGTGCTGCTCGACGCCATGATGCCGGGCAAGAGCGGCTTTGAGGTTTGCCAGCAGGTCCGCGCTGACGAGGCGCTGGGCAGCGTTCGCATCCTCATGCTGACGGCCAAGGGACGGGAAAACGACATGACCAAGGGCAAGGCGCTGGGCGTCGATGCCTACGTTGTCAAGCCCTTCTCCACTCGCGACCTGGCCGAACAGGTTCGCGACATTCTGGACAGCTCGCGGTGAGACGCTTCGACTGGCGGCTGGCTCTGGGCGTTGGCGTCATCGGACTGGTCTGTCTGGGCTGGCTGGGCCTGGCCGCCCTGTTGCTGTGGGCCGTTCTCGACCCGGCTGACTGGCGGGCCATGCTCGACGCACTGGGGGGCAGAGGCGGGCTGCTGCTGTTTCTCTGGGCAGGCTCTTTGCTGCCAATTGCGGCCGCACTGCGTTTCCTGATCGACCGCTATGTGCGGGCACCGGCCAAGCTGGCCGAAGAAGTCCGCACGCTGCTGGAAACCGACGTCAAACGCCCGCCTACAGCCTGCGGCAGCTTTGAAATCCGGAAACTGGCGCGCCTGATCGGGCAATTGGCTGAGCAAAGGGAAGCGCTCAAGTCCGAAATGCAGGATCGCATTGCCGAGGCCAGTCGCCAGACCGAGCTGGAGAAAAGTCGCCTGGCCGCCCTGATGTCGGAGCTGACCAAAAGCGTTGTGGTCTGCAACCTCGACGGGCGCATCCTGCTCTACAACAATCGCGCCCGGCTGCAGTTCAGGCGACTTTCGCGCAACCCCGGCGTGTCGGGCGGAGCGGAACTGATGGGCCTGGGACGCTCCATCTATACCGTGCTGGACCGCAAGCTCGTCAGCCACGCACTGGAGAACGTGCAGCGGCGCCTGCAGCGCGGTGCCGGAACGCCGTCGGCCCAGTTCGTGACCGCAACGCCTTCGGGCAAACTGCTGCGCATACAGATGACCCCGGTTCGAGACGTCGACGAGCGGCAAGACGGAAGAGCCGAAACAACGGGCGCCATGACCGGCTTTGTGCTGCTGCTCGAAAACATCACCGATGAAATGCAGGCAGACGCGGAGAAGGATCGTCTGCTGACCAGCCTGACCGAGGGCAGTCGAGCCGCGCTGGCCAATACCCGGGCCGCGATCGAGGTGCTGGAATACCCGGATGTCGAGGACGACATGCGCGAGCGCCTGCTCGGCGTGATCCGCGAAGAAATACAGGGCTTGAGCGAGCGGGTGGCCGAGATTCAGCACTCCTCATCGGCCGCACTGCGGTCACGCTGGCCGCTGGAGGACATGCGGGGCGATGACCTGATCGAAGCCGGCACGCGCCGGATTCATTCCGAGCTGCGGCTGCATGCGCAAGCCGAGCCCGGCGACAACGAGGTTTGGCTGAAAGTCGAAAGCTTCACCCTGCTGCAGGCGATCAGTCATCTGGCCGGACGACTGCGCGAGCACTGCAACGTCGACTCCGTAGCGCTCAGGGCGCGCTCGCATGAAGGCAGGGGCATGCTCGACCTGATCTGGACACCCTCTGACAACGTGTCCAACCAGGCCGAACTGGGCTGGGATCGGGAGCCTATTCGCATCGGCAACGAGACCCTCTCGCTGACCGTGCGCGATGTGCTGGAGCGCCATGGCGGCGACTGCTGGATCGAGCAGGAAGTCGACGATAACCGGCGGCGCTGTTTTTTCCGCCTGCTGCTGCCGCTGGCCAACCCGCAGGAAGAACTGCCCGCCTCCACTTTCCTCAGGCATGAAAGCCGACCGGAGTACTACGACTTCGATCTTTTCCGGTCGAGTGCGCGCAGCCGCAGCCTGGATGACAGCCCCTTGTCGGAGCTGACCTATACCGTCTTTGATACCGAAACCACCGGCCTCAACCCGGCCGGTGGCGACGAGATCATCCAGATTGGCGCGGTTCGCATCGTCAACGGCAAGGTCCTCAAGCAGGAGTTCTTCGACCAGCTGGTTGATCCGCGCCGTATCATCTCGCCGGCCAGCATTCCGATTCACGGCATTACCCCGGACATGGTCAAGGGGCAGCCGACCATCAACGACGTGCTGCCTGCTTTCCACAGTTTCTGCGAAGACACCGTGCTGGTGGCCCACAACGCAGCCTTCGACATGCGCTGCCTTGAGGTCAAGGAAAAGCAGACCGGCGTCCGCTTTGATCACCCGGTGCTCGATACCTTGCTGCTGTCTGCGCTCGTCCATGAGAATCAGGACTCGCACCGCCTCGAGGCCATTGCCGAGCGCTTTGGCCTGCCGATCATCGGCCGACATACTGCCATCGGTGATGCGATGGTGACCGCTGAAATTCTGGTCAAACTGATTCCCCTGCTAGCCGAACAGGGTATCCATACCCTGGGGGAAGCGCGCGAAGCTGCGCAGCAGACCTATTATGCCCGTATCAACTACTGATTGCCCCGAGGAGGGCCGCGCATGCAGTCCAAAGAGACCTGTACATTTCTGACGGAAGTCGCACCTTTTTCGGAGCTGCCGGCAGATGAAATCGAGCGTCTGGCCAAAGACCTCAAGCCGCAAAGCCATAACAGTACTGAAATCGTCGGGCGCTTTGAACCGACCGGAGAACACGGACTGTTTGTCATTGTCAGCGGAGCGGTGGTGATCAAGGCAGCCGATGGGAGTCCACTCGAGCAGCGCGGAGAGGGAGACTTGTTCGGTCACGCCATTTGTTTTGACGGACGCAGACACGACTATGTCGTGGAAGCGACCGAGCCCCTGGAGGTGCTGCACATGGATGCATCCGATCTGAAGGCGCTGGGAAAACGCCAGCCGCGGTTTGCCCGATTTCTAAGCGACAGCCCCGGCGCCCGCCTTCGGGATGCCGGTCAGGAGCAGGCCCGACTGATCGGCGACCTGGCCCTGCGCGCCCCGGTTGTCGGCGACCCGACCCATTCCATCGCCAAGACCGCCGCACTGATGAGTCGTCATCAGATCAGCTCTGTTCCGCTGGTCCAGGGCGATCAACTGGTCGGCATCGTGACCGATCGCGATCTGCGCAACCGGGTACTGGCCAGGGACGTGGATGCCGGCCGACCGGTCGCCGACATCATGACCCCCGGTCCAGTCACCGTCCAGCCAAGCCATCGGATCGAAGACGCGCTGGTCGAAATGATGCGGTTGGGGATTCATCATCTGCCGGTGCTGGGTGAAGATGGCGCGCTGGCGGGAGTGATCAGTTCCGGTGACCTGCTGCGCCAGCAGTCGCCCCATCCGCTGAGGCTGGCGCGCGACATCCAGCGGGCCGAAAACGTGGCCGAAGTGGCCCGACTGGCCCGACTCGGCCCCGGCATGCTGGCAGCCATGGTTCGCCAGGGCAGCCAGGTCACCGAGGTTGGTCGTGTCGCGGGCTTGATCACCGATGCCTGCACCCGCCGCCTGCTGAGCCTGGCTCAGGAAAAACTGGGTGATGCGCCGATGGCGTGGACCTGGCTGGCATTCGGTTCCCAGGCGCGGCTCGAACAGGGCTTGGTCAGTGACCAGGACAACGGGCTGCTGCTGGCGCACAAACCCGATGCCAACCAGGCCGATTATTTCCTGCAGCTCGCCACCTTCGTCTGCGACGGGCTCAACGAGTGCGGCTATGTGTTTTGTCCGGGCGAGGTCATGGCCAAGGGGAAATGGCGAATGTCGCGCGAAGACTGGCACAAGACCTTTACCCAGTGGATTGCCGAGCCCGAACCCGTGTCGGTGATGCAGTCCAGCATCTTTTTTGACATGCGTGGCGTGGCCGGCGATCTGGAGATGGCCAAAGACCTGCACGTGACGGTCCTGAAACAGGCCAGCCAGAGCAAGATTTTCCGCCGCTTCCTGGCCGCCGAGTCCATGGGCCATCGCCCGCCGCTGGGGATGTTTCGCCAGTTCGTTCAGGAACGCGACGGCGGCAAGAGCCAGGGCCTCAACCTCAAAAAGCGCGGCGTGATTCCTATCGTGGACCTGGCCCGGGTGCGCGCCATGGAGGGCGCCATCAGCATGGTGCATACCGAGGACCGGCTGCGCGAAGCCGGCGCCCAGGGCATCATGAACGAAGACGACGCCGACGATCTGATCCACGCCCTACGCTTTATCGGCAACGCCCGTCTGCGCCACCAGGTCGCGCTGTATGAGCGTGGCGAGAAGCCCAATCACCTGGTCGACCCACATGAATTGTCGGGCCTGCATAAACGCTACCTGCGCTCCGCCTTCGGCATCGTGCGCACAGCCCAGGAAGCGCTGTCAAACCGTTACCAGGTCTGAACTACCGGCCCCGGATGGGGCCGGGATAAGCTGGCGGTTTTACAGTTCGACCAATTCCACTCGGCGGTTTTGCTGGCGACCTTCCTCGTTACGGTTGGTCGCCACTGGCGCCATCATGCCGGCGCCGGCTGACTGCAAGCGCGCATCATCGATGCCGTGCTCGTGTTCCAGCCAGGCCGCCACCGCCTGGGCACGCTCCATCGACAGATTGAGGTTGTACTCGAAATCGCCGACATTGTCGGTGTGACCGACGATCAATAGATCCAGCTCGGCGTTGTCCTCAAGCACATCGGCAATGGTGGCCAGGGCATCGGCCGACTCGTCGATGATCTCGGCGCTGTCGAACTCGAACAGGATGTCACGCACGGCCACGCGGCCCTCGGCCAC
>SKIE01000091.1 GCA_007116585.1 Wenzhouxiangella sp.
TCCAGGTTGCCCGACATCAGCACCACATCGGCTGATTCAATGGCCACATCGGTTCCGGTACCGATGGCGACCCCGACGTCAGACTCGGCCAGTGCCGGCGCATCATTGATGCCGTCGCCAACGAAAGCAATCTGCCCATGCGTCTGACGCAGTTTCTGAACCGCTTCAACCTTGCCCTCAGGCAGAACCTCGGCCATCACGCTGTCGATCTCCAGCTCGCCGGCGATGGCTTCGGCCGTTTCGCGACGGTCGCCGCTGATCATGGCCACTTTCAGCCCCATGGACTGAAGCGCCGCGATGGTGTCCTTGCTTTCTTCCTTGATGGGGTCGGCAATGCCAAGCAGGCCCGCCAGCTTGCCATCTATGGCGATGAGGACCGGCGTTCTGGCCTTCGCTGAGAGTTCGGCCAGTTGTCGCTCCGCATCCTCCAGCGCCACTCCCGCCTCCGACAGCCACCTGGCCGTGCCAATAACGACTTCACGCCCATCCACTCGCGCTCGGATGCCGTGGCCTGAGCTCGACTCAAAGTCTTCGGCCGGTATGAGCTTTGCGTCGCGCGCTTTGGCGGCGTCCAGAACTGCTCTGGCCAGCGGATGCTCGGACTCCTGTTCAGCCGAACCTACCAGAGCCAGCAATTCTTCTTCCTGGTACTCACCCAGCGGGATCAGGTCGGTGAGCGACGGCTGACCACGGGTCAAAGTGCCGGTCTTGTCAAAAGCAACGATTCTGACCGAACGCAGCTGCTGCAGCGCATCGCCGCCGCGAAACAGCACGCCCGCTTCGGCACCGCGGCCGGTGCCGACCATGATTGAGGTCGGCGTGGCCAGACCCATCGCGCAGGGACAGGCAATGATCAACACGGCGACGGCGTTGACCAGAGCAAAGCTTAGAGCCGGCGCCGGTCCGAACAGCAGCCACACAATCGCCGTGACGGCGGCAACAGTCATCACCGCAGGGACAAACCAGGCCGTGACACGATCGACCAGCGCCTGGATCGGCAGCTTGGCGCCCTGCGCTTTCTGCACCATGCGCACGATCTGGCTGAGCACCGCGTCAGCGCCCAGATCGGTGGCTTCAACCACCAGCGATCCCTGTTGATTGATGGTCCCGCCGATCACCCGATCCCCGCTGGTTCGGCGTACCGGCGCCGGCTCACCGGTCAGCATGGACTCGTCAACGCGGGAATTGCCTTCCAGCACTCGCCCGTCGACGGGCACGGTTTCACCGGGTCGGATGCGAATGCGGTCGCCGCGCTCGACTTCGGCCAGCGAGATCTCGACCACTTCGCCGTCGCGCTCGACCCGCGCCGTTTTCGGGCTGAGTCCGATCAGGCGTTCAATAGCAGCCCCGGTTCGGCTCTTGGCCCGTGCTTCCAGCATTCGTCCCAGCAGGATCAACGTCACGATGACCGCTGCCGGTTCGTAATACACCTGGGCGGTGCCCTCGGGCATCACGCCGGGGGTAAAAGTGGCAACAACCGAATAGGCCCAGGCCGCCCCGGTGCCCAGCGCCACCAGTGAATTCATGTCTGGATGGCCACGCAGCAGGTTGGGCAAGCCGATGCGGAAAAACATCAGACCGGGTCCGAACAACACGATGCTGGTCAGGATGAACAGCAGCACGTGCAGTTCAAAGGTGCCCAGAGTGGCGTGAATCCAGTGGTGCAGCGCCGGGATGAAATGTCCGCCCATCTCAAGGATGAACACCGGAATCGTCATTCCCAGGGCGAGCAGAAACCGGCGCCGCAGGCTTTGCAGCTCGAGGCTACGTCGGTCTTCGCGGGAGTGATCCGCATCGATGTCCGGCAGTTCGGCCGTATAGCCGGCGCGCTTGACGGCTTGTTCAAAGTCCCGCGCCGACACCAGTCCGGGAACAAAACTCAGCTGGGCCTCCGAACGGGCCAGATTCACTGCTGTATCGACGACGCCAGGTAGCTGGCCCAGCGCTTTCTCCACGCGCCCGACGCAGGACGCGCAGTGCATGCCATCAATACCCAGCACAATGTCGTCCATGTGCACCGGGAAGCCCGCCTGCTTGAGGTGATCAATCAGAGCCGGCAGCTTGTCCTCGGCAGGCCATTCCAGATCGACCCGCTTGCCGGCCAGGTCAACGCTGATATCGCTGGCTTGCGTGTCCTCCAGCGCGCGCTCCAGGCGGCGCACGCAGCCGGCGCAGTGCAGGTTGTCAACGGCAAGATTCAGATGCATGTTGGAGCAGTTCGCGCTGAAGTGATAAACCAACGAGACTCTAGCAGAACGCAAAAAGGCCGGCAGCGTCCCTGCCGGCCTTTCTGAGATAGGTCAACGAAAGCCCGCCCTGGCGGGCCGTCTTACAGATACAGCGTTCCCGAAGACTGTTCGACCCGGACCGGGGTCGGCGCGCCTTTGCCGCTGTGCGGGCAGGTCGAGCGGCTGCGCTGCATGGCCTCGCGCTGCTCGTCGGTCAAAACTTCCTGAATTTCAGCCCGCAGCGCGCTGCGCAGCTCGCGCGCCTCGCGCAAGGTGTCGGATGAATGACCGTCGTCGGTCACCGACCAGTCCAGATCGCGAATCCGATCCCGGTAGGCCGCGCGCAGATCGGCGATGTAGTCACGCTGTTCTTCGCTCAGGCCCAGCACAGGGTGATTTTCCATTGACCAGCCGGGTTTCGCGGTAACCGGCGCGGCCGATAGACCGAACCCAATCAAAGCGGCGAGTAAACCTGCAAAAACAATGGCGGAAAACTGACGCATCAGAAATCTCCTATGTGGTTCGGCCAAAAGCTTAATAAAAGAGCGTGATTGATCCGTCAGACCTGAGCGGCAAGTCGAAAGTTTCGACGTCGGGCTCCTCGCAGCATTGATGGTTCGCTTTAGCGGACTTGGTTCGCCTGAGCCTTGACTGGTGGGCTGACCGGCCATTTCCGCGGCAGTTCACGCAAGTATCACATGGGCCTCACATATTGGACACGTTTCATCAATTGAACTAGGTTCACAAATTTCGTACAATCGTTTCCCTTATCTACCAGGACTGACCATGGGCACCCGCGAACGCCGTCAGCGCGAGTTTGAAGCACGAGAAGCTCTGTTCCTAGCGACCGCCA
>SKIE01000051.1 GCA_007116585.1 Wenzhouxiangella sp.
CAGGGCGCGCGCGTTGCGCCGCGCGTCATGCCGCCGGACCGGTCGATCAGGTTCCGCGCTACCGTCCGCCAACGGCACGCTCAGCGCAAACAGGGTGCCGTGACCCGGCCGGGACCGTACCGTGACCGGATGATCGAGAATGCGCGCGATACGCTCGACGATGGCAAGACCCAGCCCAAGCCCGCGCTCGCGGCTGCGGCGTGACTCCTGCAGGCGGTGGAACTCGCGGAAGATCGACTCGATCTGATCGCTGGGAATGCCCGGGCCCGTGTCCCAGACCTGAAGGCTCAGATGACCATCAAGGCGGCGGCATCCAAGCAGCACCCGACCACGGTCTGTATAGCGCATCGCATTGGAGAGGAAATTCTGCAGCACCCGCCGCAGCAGCTTCGGATCAGACACCACGCGCGCCTGCGACGACACCAGGTCAAAACGCAGCTGCCGCTCTCGCGCCAGCACGGAAAACTCGGCGAACAGTGGATCGAGCACCTCACGGATGGGGAATTCGCGCACGTTCGTGGGCATCGCCCCGGCGTCCAGGCGCGAGATATCCAGCAGCGCACTCAGCAGTTCCTCGGCGCTGCCGATCGATCCATCCAGACGCTCGACCAGATGCTGCTGCTCATCTGTCAGGCCGTGCTGCTGACCCAGTGCCGATACAAACAGCCGCGCGGCGTTCAACGGCTGGAGCAGATCATGGCTGGCTGCAGCGAGGAACCGGGTTTTTGACTGGTTGGCCTCGTCAGCTTCGCGCTTGGCCTCGCGCAAGGCATTTTCCACCCCGGCACGGATTCGGATTTCCTGACTGAGCTCGCGGTTCAGCTCGGTCAGCTCGCGCGTGCGGCCGGCCACGCGCCGTTCCAGCTCCTGCTTGGCGTCTTTCAGCCGAAGCTCTGCCTGCCGGCGCTCGGTGATGTCCTGTAGCAGGGAAAAGAAGCCCAACACTTCGCCGCGCCGGTTGAACTGCGGGATATAGGTCGCCAGCACGTAGCGACGTCGGTCTTTCGCGTCCGTGATTTCCAGCTCGAAATCCTGCCGCTCGCCGGCCAGCGCGCCCTCCAGATAAGGCGAGCGCCGCAGCATTTCGTGCTGATCGAACACCTCATGCAAGTAGCGTCCGATCAACTCCGACCGATCCAGCCCAAGAAGGTTTTCATAGGCCCGGTTGGTGAATCGGAAGGTCAGGTCGCTGTCAACATAAGCCAGCAGGGCGGGCACGTTGTCGGTATAGAAACGTATGGTGCGCTCGCTTTCACGCAAGGCCTCCTCTGCCCGAAGGCGCTCGGTGACGTCGGTAAAACTGGTCACGAATCCGCCGCCCGGCATCGGGTTGCCGCGGATCTCGATGACCCGCCCATCCGAGGTGTGGCGCTGGTAGAAGTGCGAACTGCCCTGGCGCATCCAGTGCAGCCGGCGCTGCACCAGATCCTCGACATCGCCTGACCCCATCATTCCGCGACGTGCGTTGAAGTACAGCAGGTCATTGATCGGGCGGCCGATCTGAACCAGCCCGTCGGGATAGTCGAACAAATCCAGATAAGCCGTATTCCAGGCAACCAGGCGCAGTTCACCGTCGACCACGCTGATGCCCTCCGACAGGTTCTCCAGCGCCGACTGCAGCAGTTCGTGGCGAAACTTCAGTTTCTGCGAGGTCTGGTCAAGCAGCGTCGCCACCTGATCAATCTGCATGCCCGTTCCGGCCAGCGCCGAGCCCAGCACAATGCGGGCAGAACTGGCCCCGATCACCGTGGACAGCACGCGCTCGGTATGCCCCACCAGCCCGGCATCGGCCGGGTGATCGTCACTCAACATCTGGCCTGACCGCCTCCCGTATTCATCAAATGCCAGGCGTGAGCGGCGCTCGCCGATGAAGCGCTGGGTGAGCTTGAGCAAGTCACCGACCGTCGCCACCCCCCGACGCGGCAGGGAGTCGGTCCCGGGCGCACTGGCCGCGCCCAGAAAAGCATTGGCCTGGATTCGGTCAATCGGGCGCAACCGGCCCAGTCGCGAACCCAGCAGCAGCCCGCAGACGTTGAACAGCAGCGACCAGAACACGCCGTGGGTCAGGCTGTCGCCCAGATTCAGGCCGAACAGGGCCTCCGGCTGCAGCCATGCCCAACCCCATGGACCCGACTCAACCCAGCCCACACCGATATCCGACGCACGCGCCACGATCGGCAGCAAAAGGCAATACAGCCAGACCATAAAACCCGCACCCAGGCCAGCCAGCGCGCCGGTCCGGTTGGCCCAGCGGGTCAGGATGCCGGCCACCATCATTGGCGCGAACTGGGCCACCGCGGCGAAGGACAAAAGACCAATCCCGGCCAGACTTTCGGCATAGCCAAACCAGCGGTAGTACATCCAGGCCAGCAGCAGCAGCGCAACAATCACGACACGCCGAACCACCAGCAGGCGCCGCCCCAGATCGGCACCGCGGCCGGCGGCTGCCGGCCGCGCCTTGAGCAAGGCCGGAATGACGATGTCGTTGGACACCATGATCGACAAGGCCACAGCAGCGACTATCACCATGCCGGTGGCAGCCGAAAACCCGCCCAGCAGCGCAAGCAGCGCCAGCCATTCCGGCCCGGCCAGCAAGGGCAGCACCAGGACAAAGGCATCCGGCTCCACGCTATCGCCGAAACGCAGCAGACCGGCCATGGCGACCGGCGCGATGAACAGGCTGATCAGCACCAGGTAGAGCGGGAACAGGAAGCGCGCCCAGGTCACATCGTTCTCGCTCGTGCTCTCGACCGCGGTCACGTGAAACTGGCGCGGCAGGCAAAACACCGCCAATGTGGACAGCACCAGGATGCTCACGAAACTGAGCTGGATATTGGCCGGCGCAAAAACGCTGGCGAGCACGGCATCATCCAGCCTCAGCCCAATGTCGCGCGGACCGTCAAACAGGAACCAGGTCACAAAAATGCCGACGGCAAGAAAAGCCAGCAGCTTGACCACGGACTCAAAAGCGATCGCCAGCATCAGCCCCGGATGGTGCTCTGTGGCATCAATCTGGCGGGTACCGAACAAGATGGCGAACAGGGCCAGCAACAGGGCCACGCCCAGCGCGGTGTCAGTCA
>SKIE01000258.1 GCA_007116585.1 Wenzhouxiangella sp.
CAGCACCTTGAGTGCATTGGTGAGAGCGCGCTCGCTCAAGGCGGCCTGGCGACCCGGCGCGCGCGCCAGATGAAGTGCCCAGTCCAGCCAGGCATCTGCCAGGGCGTGCGGGGAAACGCCAAGCGTCAGTCGCGCCAGGGTTGCGGTAGCAGCACGGTCCAGGGGACCCGAACGGCCGCTGGCCGGGCGCGATGATCGGGCCGCAGGTGGTCTCAGCGCGACCACCTTGTCGTCCCCCGCGCGGCCCTTGCGGACCCGTTTTGCCGGACTTGCCATGTGTGCCCCCGACCGTTCCGGTCGGATAATCCGTTAAGGCTTCAGCTCCAGAGTAAACCCGCAGCACTTGTGGTTTCAAGGACCTGGCCTGGTTCAGTAGACAGCCGGGCCAGACACAATGTTTACATGAGCGGCCCGTCAGGCATGATCAACGGGGCCGCAGCGCGTTTACAGCTGCGCGTATTCCGGAAGACCGGCCGTTCTACGACAGCTTCGACTTCGCACCGGATGTGCCGATTGCCGGCAGCTAGCACGCCGTCATGAGCTGTTGTCCTCGAAACGGTCCTTAAACAGCTCATCAACCCGGAATTCGAATGCGCCTAAATCAAACGGGGTCGCCTCACCCTCCTCACTTTTGGCGATTCCGCGCCTGAAACCGTCAAGGTCGAACTCCGGCGGGATCAGCTGCGGCGGCTCGGCGCTCAAGGCACAGGCATCAATGGCCGGCGATTCAGCCGACAAACGGAAATTTCCGGCATCCGGATCGACCAGCAAGGGGTTTTCGATAAAGAACTGGCCGGTCAGCGCCAGGTCGGTCGCGAGATCTTCCAGGGAATCGACTTCGGGCGCCAAAATACAGGCCGCGCGCGTCACGCGGCCCACATCGAAGATGGTCCCCGCCATCGTCTGGTCCGGCTGATCGATGACCAACCCTTCGAGCCACAATTCGACTTCATTGTCCTGGTTACCGCCCAGGCGAAAAACCACATCTTCGTCGCCTTCCAGGTAAGGATCGGGATCGTTGGCCGCAATGGTGGAGAAGTGGACGGCCACAACCACGGGGTCTTCGGTAAAGGCACTGAAGACATTGAAGAGATAGCCGGTCGCGGGCTCGTCTTCAACGCCTTCGATCGAATTCTCGGCGATCAAGGTATTCTCGATCCACAACTCGGTTCCCCGGATGGGCCGCAGAATGCCACCGGTGGTAATGGTGTTGGCGCGGATCTCGCTCTGGCGAATGTCGATGGTCGAACCCGTACCACCCACGATGGAGGGATTGGACTCCGTCGCAACATTGCCGACGATGGCCGAGCAACGGCCCGAAGCGTCATCTTCCGGGTCCCGGCAGGGCGCTTCCGGATCAGAACCCATTTCAATGGTCGTGTTCTGACCCGCGGAAATTGCCGCAGGGCCCCGCATGGATTCGTTATCTGCAATGACGGTGTTAATCAGTTCGGCTTCGGCCTGATCGCTCAGGGCAATGCCGGCACCTCCTCGGTCCCCATCATCATTCGATCCGGCAGTGTTGCCACGAATGGAGACCGGTAGTGAAGGATCCGAATACGCGGAAGCAGCGCCGTCCAGAACCAGCAAAGCGCCCTCATTGGTCGCGAAGATGCCGCCGCCCCGGCCTCCGGTCTCGTTGTCTCGAATACCCTCGCCCGGGCCGCCGGCATGAAAGCGCACTTCACAGCCCTCTGCATAAATGCCTCCGCCGCCTTCTTCGGCTTCGTTATTGCTGATAATCGTGCCCTGGTGGACCTTGACTTCAGAGCCGCCCAGACAGGCGACACCTCCTCCTCTCGAGTCCGCCGAATTGTTGTCGATTTCGTTGTCACCCGACATGACAAGCGAGGCGCCAAAGCCGACACCGATGGCGCCGCCCCGAGCGCCTGATGCATTGACCCAGAAGCGCATATTGCTCATCTCGACCTCGTGGCCTGTGCCGATAGTCAGCCCGCCACCATTCGCTTCCGCGCTGCCGCCCCGCACATCCAGACCCGATAGCTCGACGGTCAGAGCAGGACTGATGCCCGAGGCAATCCTCAGGACCCGTTCCGAGAACCCGCCAACGAGCGTGGTACGACCATCAGGCGAGTCACTGTCACAGTCGGGGAACCCCCCGGCCAGGCTAATGGAGTGCTCAATTTCGTACGGCGCGTCGAAATAGCTGATGTTAGTGGCAAGGCGGATTTCGTCACCGTCGTCCGCCGCGGCCAACGCATCATCAAGAGAACTGAAATCACAACGAGAGTCACCCCCGACCCATGTCACCTCGCCCTGCCGTTCTTCTGCCTGAGCTGCTCCGGCCAGCAACAAGGCCGCAGACAAGAGCACGGGCGCGAGGTCGCACCACCGCGCCCAGACAAGTTGTGACAGAGCGTTACCCCTCTCAAACAGTAGATCAGTTGATTGTGGTTTCGAGAACTTTCTGAAAAACTTTATAGTGATAGCTGCGCTCCTGATCTAAAATTCTGCACGCTAACATGCCTGTCAATCATCCCGCAGCATCGGCGATGAAAGGCGATCGGGTTATTTTTTGCTTAACGGGCAAGCATCGCACCGCCAGTAATCACTGGATCCGTTGGTTACTTTCTGAATACGAGCGGCCAAATAGTCGATCCAGTCCGGGCTGTCGTTCAGGCAAGGCAGCAGCCTGGTATTGATCGCCTCGTTGCCATTCAATGCCCGGCTCAGGCCACCGATGATCTCCCCGCCTTCGACCAGAAAGTCGCAAGGGAAGACCCAGGCGCTGTCGAACCCTTGATCGATCAAAGCATCCAGTTTCGCCCCAACGGACGGCTGGCTCCAGGTGCCGGCAACGTCGTGGCTGAGATAGGCCACTGCAACCTCATTCCAGGGATCGCCTTGAGACCCGGAAAGCGCGGGAAGCAACGCGTCCACAAACGCGGTTTTCTCAGCCTCACCGTTATGAAAGTCAGGTGCGCGCCCCTTCTGATCGAATATCAGCGTGCCGTGCAACACTAGTAGTAGCGCGGTCTTGTCTATTCTGACTTCAGTCTTTTCATCGCGCCAGTCCCCGCACCGGGCCCTCACATGCCCAGCGTTTAGCGTGACGAA
>SKIE01000331.1 GCA_007116585.1 Wenzhouxiangella sp.
CCCCGGCAGTGAGGAAGCACGCCAGTGGCGCGAGATGCGCATGCATCGGATCAGCAGCTCGTTCATGGTCAGCCTGTCGCATTCCTCCAAGCTCAACGCCGAGTGGCCGTTCCTGACCGAGCTGTTCGAACGCGGGCGCACGGCAGCCGCTGATTTTCTTGATGTCCACGGTCAGGATCTGGGTCAGCGATCCAGTTTTGACCTGACAACCTTGACCAGGGAAGACTGAGATGTGGCTCGGGCTGGCCGGTATTCTGCTGGGCCTGACGGTCCTCATGGTGCTGGCCTATCGCGGCTGGACGATTCTGCTGTTGGCGCCGCTGGCGGCGGCCATTGCGGCCCTGTTTGCCGGCGAGCCGCTGTTGGCTCATTGGACGCAAACCTTCATGGGGTCTGCGGCGCGCTTTCTGGCCCAGTTTTTCCCCCTGTTTCTGCTCGGCGCCCTGTTCGGCAAACTGATGGATGATTCCGGCTCGGTGGATGCCATCGCCGAGTTCATGACCAATACGCTAGGGCCCCGGCGGGCCATCCTGGCCGTGGTTCTGGCCGGTGCGCTGGTCACCTACGGCGGAGTGAGCCTGTTTGTGGCCTTTTTCGTGCTCGCGCCCATGGGCTTGGCCCTGTTCCGGGCCGGCAATATCCCGCGCCGCCTGCTGCCCGGCGCGATTGCCCTTGGCACGTCCACTTTCACCATGTCGGCCCTGCCGGGTACCCCAGCCATACAGAACGCCATCCCCATGCCGTTTTTCGGCACAACGCCTTTTGCTGCGCCCGGACTCGGTCTGATCGCAGCGGTGGTCATGCTGGGTTTCGGTCTGTGGTGGCTGGGCCTGCGCGAACGCCGCAGTCGACGCGCCGGGGAAGGCTTTTCCGATGATGCACCTATTGGCGATGACCCGATCCAGCTGCGCGAGCTGGCCAGCACCGCGCGCGAGTTCGACCCCGCGGAGCTGCGCCAGGGCGAGCATTCGCTGGACCGCCCGCCGATCTGGCTGGCCGTGCTGCCACTGGCGCTGGTTGTCGGGGTCAATCTGCTGATGACGGCGCTGATTTTGCCTGCCATGAACACCGAGTTTCTGGCCGAACCGCGCTGGGGCGGGAGTTCAATTGACAGTGTTGGTGGCGTGTGGTCGGTTGCAACCGCGCTGATGGTGGGCAGTATTGTCCTCGTCGCGCTCAACTTCCGGCGTCTGCCCAAGCTGCGCGACAGCGTCGATGCCGGCGCCAACGCCTCGGTGCTGCCGGTGCTGAGCGTGGCCAGCCTGGTGGGTTTCGGCGCCGTCGTGGCGGCCCTGCCTGCGTTTGAGGCGGTTCGCGAATGGGTGTTAGGGGTTGGCGGTGGGCCGCTGGTGTCGCTGGCCATGGCGACCAACGTGCTCGCGGCCCTGACCGGATCGGCCTCCGGCGGCATGACAATCGCGCTGGAAGCGCTGGGCCCGACCTTCATGGAGATATCGGCCGCGACCGGGCTCGATCCGCAACTGATGCATCGGGTCGCCGTGATTGCTTCGGGCACGCTCGACAGCCTGCCGCACAACGGGGCTGTGGTCACCATGCTGGCCGTGTGCGGCTGCACCCATCGCCAAAGCTATCTCGATGTGGTGATGGTGGCGGTCGTCGGCGCTCTGCTTGCGCTGGGCGTGGTCATTGTCCTGGGCACCGTATTCGGCTCCTTCTGAGCACCCGGGCGAGGCTACACTGATGGGCGTGTTCACGACCGTCCGCCTCGTCGCCAGTCCCTTGTTTGCCGCAGCCGGTGAGTCTGCTGGCGGCTGCGATTTTTCCGTGCCTGGATGGGCCGCGCGATGACCAGGCAGATGGCCGCCTGGCAGGATCAAACCTTGGGCCGGGAAGGCGTGCTCGTGGTCAAGGTCGGTTCCAGCATTTTGATGAATCCCTCAGGCGGTTTGCGCAAGGCCTGGATGTCGACCCTGTGCCGGCGCCTGGCGACCAGGCCCGGTCCGGTCGTGGTGGTGTCGTCCGGCGCCATCGGCCTGGGTCGCGGCGTGCTGAAGCTGGACCGGCGTCCGCGCGCGCTGGCCGAAGCGCAGGCCGCGGCTGCGGTCGGTCAAATCCATCTGGCCGGAGCCTGGGCCGAAGCCTGGGCGAATCAACAGCGCACGGCAGCCCAGGTGCTGCTGACGCTGGGTGATCTGGAGCAGCGCCGGCGTTATCTGAACGCGCGGGCGACGCTGGAAATGCTGCTGGCCCGGGACGTGGTGCCGGTGGTCAACGAGAATGACACCGTCGCGACCGAGGAAATCCGCTTCGGTGACAATGACCGCCTGGCCGCGCGGGTTGCCCAGTTGCTGGGGGCTGAGCGCCTGCTGTTGCTCAGTGATGTCGACGGACTGTATAGCGCAGACCCGACGTGTGACCCTGCAGCGCGCCGCCTCGACTGGGTGGAGGCGCTGGATGCCGAGATCGAGGCGCTGGCCGGCGCGGCCAGCAGCACGGGCTTTGGCACCGGCGGGATGGCCAGCAAACTGGCGGCGGTGCGCATTGCGGTGGATGCCGGTGTGGGCGTGGTGCTGACATCCGGTCGCGGCGATGATCCGGTGGGCGATCTTTTGCGCGGTGGTCCCAGCACCGGCTTTCCGGCCGCCAGCCACCCGCTGGCCGCGCGAAAGCGCTGGCTGCGCGGCCTGCAGCAGCCGCAGGGTGAGCTGGTGCTGGATGCCGGCGCCATGGAAGCCGTGCGTAACGGGGCCAGTTTGCTCGCGGTCGGTGTGCAGGCGGTCCGCGGGTGTTTTGCGCGCGGTGATCTGGTGCAGCTGGTTGGTCCGCAGGGGCCGTGTGGCCAAGGCTTGAGTGGCTATGAGTCCCATCAGGCGGACCGGATTGTCGGGCTGGACAGTGCCCGCATCGCCGAGGTGCTCGACCAGGCCGGGCGCGGCCCCATGGTGCATCGCGATGACCTGGTTCTGTTCTGACGATGTCCAATGCTGGAAAGTGGGTGAAATCATGACGTCTGACCCCGAAACAATCATTGAACAGCTGGGCCGCAGTGCGCGCGAGGCGGCCCGTGTACTGGGCGCCAGTGACGATGAGCAAAGAAGCCGCGCGCTGGTCAGCGC
>SKIE01000173.1 GCA_007116585.1 Wenzhouxiangella sp.
CCGTGCGCGCCGCGCTGGAGACCGAGGAGTTGTCTGTTTATCGCGATGTGGCGCTGGCTTGTCAGGCTGAAACCGGGGCCGAAATGGTCGACATCGCCGCCGCCATGGCCCGGCTGCTGCGCGGCGGTGATGACCTGTTGCTGAGCGAGCGGGCCGATCCGCCACCCGCAGCTGAACGCCCGCCGCGCAAGCGCCACGAGTCTTCCAGGCAGAGCCCGCGCGACGACAGCGACAAAACCGCCTACCGCATCGAAGTGGGCAGGATCCAC
This sequence comes from Wenzhouxiangella sp., assembly GCA_007116585.1. The sequence continues at coordinate 270 of SKIE01000173.1, forward strand.
GGGGTCAAGCCCGGCAATATCGTGGGCGCGATTGCCAATGAAGGTGGGCTCGACGCTGCCGCGATCGGGCGCGTCGTGATTCGAGATCAGTTCAGCCTGGTCGATTTGCCGCGATCTCTTGGTGAAGAGGTGCTGGCGCATCTCGGTAGCGTGCGGGTGGCTGGACAGGCGCTGCGAATCCGGGCTGATCGCGGGCCCGGTGCGCGGCCGGCGCCGGCAGATAGAGCCGCGAGAGCGGAGCGCAGCCATCGGAAACCTGCCCGAGATCAGGGGGATAAAGGCCGACCGCCCCAACGCGAGAAGGATCAGCCCGGCGGGCCGAGGCGGAAACGTCCGGTCGTAAGCCGCGCGCAGCGCAAGGCGGGCCACGGCGACCGCAGGAAGCTGAAGAAGTAGTCGTTCATGACGTGCTCGACGGGCCGTGGGATAATAGGAAGCATGTCTAGTGAAAAGCGCATCCCCATCGCGGTCAAGAGTGGCCATAAAGTGGTCAAGCCGCAGGGCCATACCGCCGTTCTTGACGGTATCAAGGCGCGGCCCAACGCGGTGCCGGCGCCGATCGGACGCAAGCCGTCCTGGCTGCGCGCCCGGCTGCCGGTTGCCGGCAGCAAGTATGAGCAGGTCAAGCGCAACGTCGACCATCATCGCCTGGCCACCGTATGCCAGGAAGCGAAATGCCCGAACATCGGGGAATGCTGGTCCAACGGCGTGGCCACCATCATGTTGATGGGCGATGTCTGTACCCGGGCCTGTCGCTTCTGCTCGGTGGATACCGGCAATCCGCGCGGCTGGCTGGATTCGGAGGAACCGGCCAACGCGGCAGAGTCCGTCCGCCTCATGGATTTGAAGTACGTGGTTCTGACCTCGGTTGACCGAGACGACCTGGCCGACGGCGGGGCAGGGCACTATGCGGCCTGCGTGCGCGAGATCAAGCGGGTCAATCCGCAAACGGCGGTCGAGGCACTGACCCCCGACTTCCAGGGACGCCTGGCCTGCATCGAAACCGTGGTTGATTCCGGGCTGGAAGTATTCGCGCAGAACGTCGAAACCGTGCGCCGGTTGACTCACCCGGTTCGCGATCCCCGCGCCGGCTATCAGCAGACCCTGGACGTGCTCGCCCACGCCAAGCGCCACCGCGACGACGTGTTGACCAAGACCAGTCTCATGTTGGGACTGGGTGAAACGACCGCCGAGCTGATCGAAACCATGGACGACCTGCGCGCCATCGGGGTCGATATCGTGACCTTCGGTCAGTATCTGCGCCCCACTGTCAACCATCTGCCGGTTGAGCGCTACGTCACGCCCGACGAGTTCGCCGAACTGCGCCAGATCGGCCTGGCCAAAGGTTTTCTCGAGGTCGTCTCGGGGCCGCTGGTCCGGTCCAGCTACCGGGCGGACCGAGTGTTCGAGAAGAATAACTGCGGCCTGGACGAATACGTCGCCTGAGCGGACAGCCATCATGGCAGCCCGTTTGTCAGATACGCAGCGAGACGAGTTGCTGGAGCGCATGGTCGACGTGCTTGACCGGCACGTCATCCAGCGCCGCACCCTGACTTACCTGGAGCTGGCCGACGAGATCGCCATGCCGGCACCGCAGCGGATTCATCGGGTGACTCGTCTGCTGGAAAAACTGATGAAGCTGGATGCCGACGCCCGTCGGCCGCTACGATCTGCGCTGGTTGTCAGTCGAGTCGGGCACGGGCTGCCGGCCGCCGGCTTCTTTGACCGGGCTCAGCGCCTGGGGCTGTTCGACGGCAAGGACCCTGCGGCCTATCACCGGGCAACGCTGGCACGTTTGTTCGAACAAGGCGGTGCCTGCTGAAGCTTTAATCCATGTAACATCAGTGCAGAAAACTGGTGCCTTATCGAGGACACATCCCTTCGTGCGTTTCGCTTCGCTCAGATTGATGTTGATTTTGCTGCTGTCCGCGGCTATCGCGGGCTGTGCCACCATGCGGCCGGAAGAATGCATGGTGGCCGACTGGTACCTGATCGGCGAGATGGATGCGCGCGAAGGCCGGACGCCGTCCCACCTGGCCAGCCGCGCCAGAGATTGTGCAGAGGCCGGCTACCCGGCCGACGAAACCAGCTGGTACCAGGGCTGGGAATACGGCTTGATCCATTTCTGCACCCGGGCTGGCGGCTATCGGTTTGCAATGGAAGGACAACGCTACCAGTCGATCTGCCCGGCCATGCTCGAGGCGGAGTTTCTGACCGGGTACGACCTGGGCCGGCAGATCCATACTGCAGATGGCGAGCTTGATCGCCTGCGCCGGCAGCTTGATGACCTCGATATCCGCATACGTGACGGTCTGGAAGATCGCAGCCTGGATCGAGAGCAGCTGGAACAGCTGCGCCAGGAGCAGCGGCGCTTGCAGCGGCAGTTTCGCCTGGCCGAATTGGAGCGGGCTGAATTGATGGGACGCGCGGCAGGCTATGGTCTACGCTAGCCGGCTGCTTCTCGAGGAGTTTCTGGGCGAGCTGAGCGCCGCCCATGAGGCTTTTGCCATTAGTGAAGCGCAAGTGCCGTGCGGTGCGTTCTGTCTCATGCTGGACCACTGGGAGCGCTTGCGCCGCCAGCACGGTTACAGCGGGCTGATGACGCTCCATGGCCAGATTTTCGAGCTGATCGAGGAACATCTGGACGTAGAGGTTCGGATGGTTCGGCTTAACGAACGCAGCCTGGTTGGGCTGTTGCCCCACAGTTCTCTGCGGACGGTTGAGAAGCAGATGGACAAGCTGTTCAAGCAGCTGGGCGATTCGACTTTTGGCGCGGGGGATGAATCCCTGGCGCTGTCGATGAC
>SKIE01000002.1 GCA_007116585.1 Wenzhouxiangella sp.
GGATGCGGATGGTGCGCGCCTGGTCGGCGATCGACCGGGTGATGGCCTGGCGAATCCACCAGGTGGCATAGGTCGAGAACTTGTAGCCGCGGCGGTATTCGAACTTGTCGACCGCTTTCATCAGGCCGATATTGCCTTCCTGGATCAGATCCAGGAACTGCAGGCCGCGGTTGGTGTATTTCTTGGCGATTGAGATTACCAGGCGCAGGTTGGCCTCGACCATTTCCTTTTTCGCCCGACGTGCCATGGCCTCACCGATTGACATCGAGCGGTTGAGCTCGCGCAGTTCGGCGATGGACAGGCGCTGTGATTTCTCGAATTTCGACAGGCGCAGCTGCAGGTCGGAGATATTGTCCTTGTGCTCGCGCAGGGCCTTGGCCCACTTGGTCTGGCGCCGAACGAGCCCGGCCAGCCATTCAGGGTCAGACTCGTTTTCCTGAAAGCTCTGGATGAACTCGCGCCGGGGCATACCGGCCTTGTCCACGCACAGCTCCATGATGCGCCGTTCCGTGCCCCGGACGATGGCGACATGGAACCGCATCCGGTCGATCAGATGGTCGAACATGCGCGGCGGCAGCTTCAGGCGCATGAACTGCTCGGAAATCTGGTCCTTGAGCTCGTTCGTTTTCTTGCCGTTGGGGCCGTAGCGGTCATACAGCTTGAGAAACTGGCTCTGCAGCCGCTCGAGTTCATCGAAATACTGGGTGACCTGGGCCGGATCAGGGCCGGTGTTGACAGTCGGCGCCGGCTTGTCGTCCTCTTCGTCATCGACGTCATCATCGGCGTACTCGGCCTCTTCGGCCACGGCCGCTTCCATGGTGTCCTCGGAAATGAGGTCCATTTCGGCCAGCAGGGTCGGGTCGATAAAGCCGCTGACCAGTTCATTCAGGCGCAGATTGCCCGCCTTCCAGGCCTCGACCTCTTCCAGCAGGGTGCTGACCGTGCCCGGAAAGCGCGCCAGGGCCAGGTTGACCTGGTTGAGGCCATCCTCGATGCGCTTGGCAATCGAGATTTCGCCCTCGCGCGTGAGCAGATCGACCGAGCCCATCTCGCGCATGTACATGCGCACGGGGTCAGTGGTTCGGCCGAGCTCGGACTCAACCGCCGCCAAGGCCGCTTCGGCCTCCTGCTGGGCGGTCTCGTCGTCGGTGTCGGCGCTGGCCGCATCGTTGAGGATCAGCGAGTCGGCGTCCTCCGGTGCTTCCTCGAAGACCTTGATCCCCATGTCGTTGATCATGTTGATGATGTCTTCAATCTGATCGGGCTCGACAATATCGTCGGGCAGGTGGTCATTGACCTGGGCATAGGTCAGCCACTGGCCCTGTTCCCGGCCTTTTTCGATCAGTTGCTTGAGCTGCGAGGGTCGCGGTGTATTATCCATAGAGCTTGTTCGGTCAATCGGTGTGAGTTCGGGAGCGCAGGCTCAACAGCTCGCGCAATTCGGCGGTCCGGCTCTCGTCAAGGCCGCCGTCGACCAGCTGAGCCTGCTGCAGGTCACGCACGCGCGCCTGCACCTGCTGGAGACGGATTCTGGCCATGGTTTGTGCCAGCGCTTCCGGCATCTGCTCGGGTTCAGAACAAACCGGGCGGTTGGCCAGTCGCGCCAGCCAGGGCGCTTCCGTCCGATCTCGCCACAGCTCCAGCAGCATAGCCGTGGAAAGGTGGGGCTTGCGCGAGCAAATGTCAATAAGTTCACGCAAGAAATTCAATCCTTTGATGTCAACGTCAAGGTCGAGCAGCTGCGCGGCATCCGTTCGGCCCAGCTGGGGATTCTGCACCAGCAGGGCGACAGCATACTGAATCGGCGTCAGTGGCCGGTCCTCGGCCGGCTGGCTCGCACGCCGCTGGCGCAGACTCTGGTCGGCAGGGGCGCGGGTCACTCCCTGATGCCCGCTGAGTGCCCTGAGTTTGTTGCCCAGCAGATCCGCAAACGGCCCCGGCGGCAGGCGGTCCAGATAGGGTTGTGCCAACGCCACCAGCCGCGCGCGGCCGTCCAGTGTGTCCATGTCAACCTGTGTGGCCAGCTGGTCGAAAAAGACCTCCGAGAGCGGCTTGGCTTCGGCCAGCATCTGGTCGAACTGCTCGGCCCCCTGGCTACGTACCAGGCTGTCAGGGTCCTGGCCGTCCGGGATAAAGAAGAAGCGGATTTCCCGGTTGTCCTGCAGCAGGGGCAGCGCGGTTTCCAGGCCACGCCAGGCGGCTTGACGGCCGGGGCGGTCGCCGTCGAAACAAAACACCACCACCGGCGTGGCCTTGAACAGCAGTTCCAGGTGCTCGCGCGTGACCGCGGTACCCAGCGTGGCGACCGTGTCGCAAAAGCCGAATTGGTGCAGGGCGGCGGCATCCATGTAGCCTTCGACCACCAGAATGCGCTCGGGCAATCCGCCGCGGCGGACCTGGTAGAGCCGATACAGTTCGCGGCCTTTGTGGAACACCGGCGTTTCAGGCGAGTTCATGTATTTGGGCCCGCGCTCGCCCAGCGCCCGCCCGCCGAAGGCAATGACCCGGCCGCGCCGATCGTGGATCGGGAACATCACCCGGTCGCGGAATTTGTCGGTCAGGCGCTGATCCTTGCGCGTGATCAGCCCGGCGCGTTCCAGTTCCTCGGCCTGGAAACCGTCGCCGAGCAACGCATCGGCCAGGCCCTGCCACTGATCGGGCGCGTAGCCAATGCCGAATTCATGCACGGTGTCCTTGTCGAAGCCGCGTTGCTTGAGGTAGTTCCGCGCGTCGAGACTTTCGCCCAGCCGATGCCGGAACCAGTGCTGGGCGGCGGCCAGCGCGTCGTACAGCCGGTCATGCCGTTCGCGCCGATCCAGCCCTGCCTCTCGCGGGACTTCCAGGCCGGCGCTGTGGGCCAGCTCTTCGATCGCGGCGGGAAACTCCAGGCCATCATGCGCCATCAGAAAGCCGATCGCGCTGCCGTGGGCGCCGCAGCCGAAGCAGTGGTAGAACTGCTTGGACGAGCTGACAGTGAAAGACGGCGTTTTTTCGTCGTGGAACGGGCATAGGCCCTTGTGCTCGCCCCGTCCGGTTGCCTTGAGGGCAACGCGGCTGGAGACCAC
>SKIE01000129.1 GCA_007116585.1 Wenzhouxiangella sp.
CCAGACCAAACAAGCGGCGCAGATCAGGGTCTTCTTCCAGCGGCAGGGGCGTAAAACTGGCCGGCGCATCACCGGCCATCAACAGGCGGGCCAGCCGGCGCAGGCCATCGCGGCTGATATCAAGCCCAAACTCCGGCCCTAGTGCGTCGAGCGCGCTCAGCGCATCGCCCCCGGCAATAAACCCCGCCAGGCGCAAATCACGGGCGTCTTCCGTCTGGCCCGGCTCCAGCCGGGTCAGCAACGGCCGAAGCCCCGTCCAGGCCTCGACGAACAGCGTCCTCACCGGGTCAGTTGCCGGGTCATCATCGACCAGCGCCTCGGCAATGCGCTGTCGCGTTTCCAGCAGCAGGCCCAGGAAATCCAGCTGCAGATCACGCTGATCGACCTGCGCGGCCAGGCGCGCGATCAGCACCGTCATGAAACCGTCGAGCTCATCTTCCACGCGCTGCCACTCGGCCTGCTCGGCTTCAGCCAGCGCCGGCTCAGTCACAAGCGGCTCCGGATCCCGTGCCGGTGAGAGAACGACAAAGTCCAACTGGGTCAGCAGTCCGGCCTCATCGACCCGCACATCGCTGAGCCGCCCGCGCTCGACCAGCGATGAGACATCATCAACCGCCGCCGGAACAAATTCATCGATCAGGTCGTCAAGAGCACGTAACATGCCGCCAAGGTCAACCAACACGCTTTCCAGACGGGGCACCACAAGGCGTTCGGCCAGTGCCTGAGAGGGCCGGGTCAGCAAGCCGCGCTCCCCGTCAGGGCGACGCAACTCCATGCCGGTTGGTGCAAAGCGCACGATGGCATTGTCGGCATCAAGCTGCGGCTGCATTTCCACGTGCAAGCGCGCGCTGATCGAGCCGGGCCCGCGGCAGCGGCCGAACACCTCAACGCCAGTGGCGGCGTCCGTGGCCAGCGACAGCAACAGGCGCTCGTCTTCGGTCTCTAACTGCAGGTCCGACAACTCAAGCCAGTTGCAGGCATCGGCCTCCATCAGCCCGGTGCCGTCCGAATCCAGGCCCAGGGCACTTGCCGTGATGCCTTCCAGATGCGCCACGTCCACCACTACAGGCACCGCAACAGTCGTGCCGGCAAAAAGCGGCGCGCTCAGCGCCAGCGGCAGACCCAGCAAAACAGCGCGGGCAAAATTGAGCATCGAATATCCATCGGCCAGAGTTCGGCTCATTGGAACAGATTCCGCCCGATAGGTTCGGGGTCAGGCTCTCCGCGCCAAACCGAGCACGGCCAGCAGCACCACAGCAAAACCGGTCCACTGCACCGGGTTGAGCCGCAGGCCCAGCAGGCCGATCTCACCGACCAGGGTCAGCAGTGGTGCCAACGCGACCACGGCCACCCACAACCAACTCCAGAGCTTGAAGCGCTCAGTGTTCAATGACTGTCCTTCTGAAGACCCAACGATTCGAGGCGGGCAAGCTAGCCCATTGCAATGAGCGTCACGCGAAACGGGGCAATAGCGTTGATTCGAGTTCATCTGCTACTATCCGCGCCATGCGAAATCTTGTCGTGGCCAGCGGGCTGGCCCTGCTCGCTCTGATGCTCGGTGGCTGCGGCGCCCAGGAAACTGGCGTTGACGGCCCGGAACCGCAGCGCTGGAACCTGCCTGAGGTGATCTTCACCGAAGACGGCCGGCCCGACCCGTCCATCCTTGCCTCCGAACAGATCCTGCACCGCGGCAACGGCACCCAGCCGCAGGGCCTGGACCCGCACGTGACCGAAGGTGTGCCGAGCACGCACGTTCAGCGCGACCTGTTCGAAGGCCTGGTCGCCCGCTCACCCGACGGCACCATCATTCCGGGCGTGGCCGAGCGCTGGGAGATCAGCGAGGACGGCCTGACCTGGACGTTTTTCCTGCGCGAGGAAGCACGCTGGTCCAACGGCGACCAGATGACGGCCGCGGACTGGGATTTCAGCTTCCGCCGAATTGTGGACCCGGCCACGGGCTCGCGCTTTGCCATCCTGCTTAACCCGATACTCCACGCCGAGGAGATCATCGCCGGCCGTCGTCCGGCCGAGGACCTGGGCGTGCGCGTCATCGACGATTTCACCCTGGAAGTAGAGCTGGAAGCACCCAACCCGCTGTTTATCGAGGTATTGACCCACAGCCTGACCTATCCCGTCCACCGCCCCACCGTGGAAGCCCACGGCGACCGCTGGGCCCGTCCCGGCGTGATGGTGAGCAACGGGGCTTTCCAGCTCAAGGAGCTGGCCATGCAGTCGCACATTCGGGTGGTGCGCAATCCCTATTACTGGGATACCGACAATGTGATTCTGGACGAGGTCTTTTTCTATCCGACCGAAGACCTGGCCGCCGAGCTGATGCGCTACCGCGCCGGCGAGCTGTCGTGGACCTACGAGGTGCCGGCCACTCAGTTCAACTGGATCCAGGCCAACATGGCCGACGAGTTGTCGGTGGCCGACTGGTTCGGCACCTACTACTTCGGCTTCAACACCACGCGCGAGCCGTTCGACGACGTGCGCATACGCAATGCGCTGTCGATGGCCATTGACCGCGAAATCATTACCGAGAAGATCACCCGCTTTGGGCAGCAGCCGACGTTTTCCTACGTCCCGCCCGGCATTCCCGGCTATGAACCGGCCGAGCCGGAATGGGCCGCCTGGTCCCAGGCCGAGCGCGAGGCTCGTGCGTTAGAGTTGCTGGAAGAGGCCGGTTTCGGGCCGGACAATCCGCTGCGGGTCGAGATCCGCTACAACACCCACGAGGACCATCGCCGCATTTCGCTGGCGATCGCGGCGATGTGGCAGCAAACACTGGGCGTGAATACAGCGCTGATCAACGAGGAATTCCGGGTCTTTCTCAATACACGCCGCCAGCGCGCCGTCACCGAGGTGTTTCGCGCCGGCTGGATCGGCAACTACCTCGATCCGATGTATTTCGTCGAACAGTTCTTCAGCGATAACCCGCAGAACGACATCGGCTTTTTCGAGCCGGAGTACGACCAGCTGCTGTTTCGCGCAGCGCGCGCCGCTGATCTCGAAGAACGCCTGGATCTGCTGCACCAGGCCGAGCAGATGCTGCTCGACGCCC
>SKIE01000336.1 GCA_007116585.1 Wenzhouxiangella sp.
ACCACGGTGACCGAAGGATGGCTAGATGCCCTGGTCGAGACATTCCAAGGCATCCCGGATGCCGGCATCGTCGGCGCCCGGCTGGCCTATCCCGACGGCCGCCTGCAAGAGGCCGGCGGCATCATTTTCAGTGACGCCAGCGGCTGGAACTACGGCCGCAACGAAGATCCGGCCGAACCTCAGTACAACTTCACCGCCGAGGCCGACTACGTCTCGGGTGCCTGTCTGGCTCTTTCCCGCCAGCTGTTTGAGCAACTGGGTGGATTCGATACCCACTATGCGCCGGCTTACTACGAGGATACGGATCTGTGTTTCCGGGTGCGTCAGGCTGGCTACAAAGTCTATTGCCAACCGGCCTGCACCATCATTCACCACGAAGGCGTCAGCTCGGGCACAGACGAATCCAGCGGCACAAAACGCTACCAGGCCATCAACAGAGAGAAATTTCGCTCACGCTGGGCGACAGAGCTGTCTAGCCAGCCCGAACACCGTATCGACAGTGACCGTCCCGATCCTGTCCGGCGAGCACGCTTTCATCGCGCTGAGGGCCGCGCCCTGCTGATCGACGCGACCACGCCAATGCCTGATCATGACTCAGGCTCCGTGCGCTTTACCGCCATGCTGGAGCTGATGGTGGAAAAGGGCTGGCTGGTGAGCTTCGCGCCACAGAATCTTAAATGGGAGGGACGGTATTCTGAGGCGCTTCAACGTGCAGGCGTTGAAGTACTGACCGCACCGGCGGTGACGTCGCTGGAAGCCTGGCTGAAAAGCTACGGGCATGATCTCGACCTGGTGCTGGTCAGCCGTCATTATGTCCTCGAGCCGCTGCTAAAACTCCTGCGTAAACATTGCCCCAATGCCGGCGTGATCTTCGACACGGTCGACCTGCACTTTCTGCGCGAGGAACGCCAGGCGGAGCTGGGTGGATCGGCCGCCATGCAGCGTGCTGCTCAGCAGACCCGGGACACGGAACTGAGCCTGATGCGAGACAGCGACGTGACGCTGGTCGTCAGCCCGGTGGAGCAGCGGCTGCTGTCTGAGTTGGTGCCAGACGCAGACGTGCGCGTGCTGTCCAACATTCACAGCGTCCGCGGACGGCAGCAGGGCTGGTCCAACCGGCGCGACCTGATATTCGTCGGCGGTTTTCAGCACCCGCCCAACGTCGATGCCGCAGAGTGGCTGATCGACGACATCTTCCCTCGCATCCGGGCCGCGCTGCCGGATGTGTGCCTGCATCTGATTGGTAGCAGGATGCCGGAAGCACTGCGCGAAAAAGTCAGCGACGGCGTGCGCGTCCACGGCTTTGTCGAGGACCTTGAACCTTTCCTGACAGGCTGCCGCCTGTCGGTGGCACCGCTGCGCTACGGCGCCGGCGTCAAAGGCAAGGTCAACCAGGCCATGGCCTGGGGGCTGCCGGTGGTTGCCACCGCCTGTGCCGCCGAAGGCATGTTCCTTGTCGATGGTCAAGACGTCTTGCTGGCGGAAAGCAGCGAGGCATTCGCCGCGGCCGTTGTCCGCGCCTATACCGACGAGACCCTATGGGAAACGCTGTCCGATGGCGGGCTTGCGAACGTAAAACGTTACTTTTCACGCGCCGCCGCGGGCGAAGTCATTGAGGTTTTGCTGGCCGACGGAAAACAGAGAATGCCCGTGCAGACATTCTCCTAAACGGTTACCGGACCTTTGTCAGCCGAGCCGCTCGCGCAGAATCGACAGCACGTATTCTGCGCGCTGCATTTCCACCGGCTCTTTGTCCTCAGTCAACAACTGTACGCGGGTCGTCTGTGGATCGGCAGGTTCAACCTCGACCACGAATCGACCGCCGTGGTCGATTGTCTCCGGGCCGCGCCAGAAGGCCAGGCGGCCAAATCCCCGCCGGTCGATCACAATGGGCTCGTGGTCAAAATAGAAGCCATAGCGCTGTTCATTTTCCTCGACCTCGCGCAACTGCATGCTGCCCCGATCAAGGCTGAAACCCAGCCGACGCCAAACGCTGTCTGGCTCGTCCTGCACCTCCAGATACAGCCCGCTGGGGCCGAACCGAATGCGCGAGCGCGAGGCTTCGGCCTCAGCGCTGGACAGCACCCGCGGCGGCCGCGCATCACTCTGGCCAGCCATTTGGGGCAGGAACACACCATCCACGAAATAAGTCCGCCGGATCGTGGGTTCATCCAGGTGCGCCGGCGTCCGGATCGGCTCCACCTCTTCACTGTCAAGATAGATCGGCTGACGATCCCGCCCCGCGCATGCGGTCACCAGAAGCGCAGAAAGGGCGATCGGCACAATGTGCAGGCGAGCAGATTTCAAGGGATCAAACTCCGAAGCATTTCATTCCAAGGACACGCATTCTACCGATACTTGGGCCCGGAAAGCGCTCAAATCCCGCAAAAGAACCCGCAAGCGGCGGTTAAGAAGGCCCCAGACCTGATACGATCAAATCTCAGACTGCTTTGACTCACCTCGCCTCCCTACCCATGACCAACAGCTATCAAGAATTGCATTCACCAGCGCTGCCGGCCACGCCCGGCGATGAACTCAGCCTGACCGACCTGCGCGGCTCGCACGTCATCGTCTATTTCTACCCGCGCGACAACACGCCGGGTTGCACCAAAGAGGGCGAGGGCTTTCGTGATCACTACGCCGCGTTCCAGGACGCCGGCTGCACCGTGGTCGGCGTCTCCCGTGACAGCCTGGCCAGCCACGAAAAGTTTTCGTCCAAGTTCGAGTTCCCGTTTCCGTTGATTGCCGATACCGACGAGGTGCTGTGCCGCCAATTCGATGTGATCAAGGAAAAAAACATGTACGGCAAGAAAGTCATGGGCATCGAGCGCAGCACATTTCTGTTCGACAGCAACGGCCAACTGGTCCGGGAGTGGCGCAAGGTACGCGTGCCAGGCCATGTCGAGGCCGTGCTCGAAGCCGTCCAGGCGCTGGACTAGACGTCCAGCCGTTCGGTCTTTGTCTGCCTTTCCCGCTTTTGCAAGGAGCTTCCCGGTTCATGACTGAACGCCGGCGTTTGTACCTGCTTGATACCAACGTGCTGATGCACGACCCCACCGCCCT
>SKIE01000332.1 GCA_007116585.1 Wenzhouxiangella sp.
TCGCTGTCTTCATCCGGCCGCAGGATGGCGTGTTCGACCACGGGCCAGAAAGGGCCAAGGCCGGCAGCATCCATCTGAACATGCTGCAACGCCAGCAGATCGGTGGCAGTGAGCAACTGGCCGTGAACGGTGTCCAGTCCGAGCGTGTCATGCAGCAGCGCCCGGGCCGGTGGGTCAATGCTGCCGCGCTCGAACAACTCGCTCTCCAGCGACGTTTCCAGCGAGGGACCCTGCTCGGCGGGGCAGAGCAGCAGTAGCGGAACGATCAGAAAGTGGTTGTCGGCCGACTCGGCGGAGGGGCTCAGACGTTGATCCGGCATTCGGCCCTGGTGGCTGCCGATGGCCAGAAGCTGCGGCTGGACGCCATGATCACGCAGGCTGGGACGAGCCAGATCCATCAGCGCAGACCAGGCCGGGAGGCCGGGCCGGAGTAGATCGGCGGCCTCAAACAACCCGCCTCCAAGCACCAGCATGGATTGGTCCACCGCCGGCACGGTGCGCGCCAGGTCAGATGCCAGCGCGTCGGCCAGCGCTTCTGCTTGCGGACGGCTGAGCGTTTTCTGGCCGGCAGCGGGGCTGGCGAGCTCCAGCGCCGCGGCCAGGCGGATATCATGCGCTTCGTGTTTCACGTCCCGATCAATGACCTTAGGTTCGATGAATGTAATGAATACGATGCAGACATTGCAGTGGCACGAGGGGCCGTTTGCGGCATTGTCGACCTCCAACTTGTACGCGATTCTAGCGGCACGGGTGGATGTATTTGTGGTCGAGCAGGATTGTCCCTATCCGGAGCTGGATGGCCTCGATCAGCGTTCGCATCATGTCTGGGCGCAGGATGCGGCTGGCGCCATCACGGCTTATGCCCGTATCACAGAACCGGGCACCCGCTTTGAGGAGCCCTCGATCGGCCGGGTGCTGACCGCGTTGAGCTACCGGAACCAGGGGCTCGGGCGTGAATTGATGAACCGGGCGCTGGATGTGGCGCAAACGATGTATCCCGGTCAGGCTCTGCGCATTTCAGCCCAGCAGCATCTGGACCGCTTCTACGCCAGCCTGGGGTTCGAGTTTGTGCGCGGCCCTTATCCCGAGGACGGCATTCCGCACGTGGAAATGCTGCGATCCGCGAGCGGCCGCTGATCGCGTTACAACAAATCGTCTCAGAACAGCGAAAACGGCGAGCGCCGGCGACCGCCACCACCACCGGCCCGCCGGCGACGTCGCATGCGCGCAAGCAGGGCGTGCTCGCGCGCCTTTAGGAAGTCGCTTCTGTTCAGTTCTGCCGGATCCACGCCCCGACGCTTGGCCTCGGACTCCCGGTAGGCGACGAAGTCTTCATAGGCGTCCATTTCGGGCTTCAGTTCACGGCACAGCAGTTCGACCATGATGGCGTCGTCCAGATAGCCCAGTCCGGGTACGTCGTCCGGAATCAGATCGTCAGGGTTGTTGAAGTACGCCAGTGCGGCAAGCACCCGCCCCCGGCCGACTTCCTGCATGCCCCAGCCTTCGTCCTCAAGCATGCCGATCAGGGTATCGATCTGATTCAGACGGCCGCGAATGTAGTCCGACCCGACGTCCTCATTGACCTTGTCGAGCAGCTCCCGGGCGCCCTTTATGATTTCGTCCACGTCGAGCTCGCGTGAGCTTTCCATGGCCTGTTGCGCGACCTTGCGAAAGTGCTCAAGATCCTTGTCGGTAAAATCCAGGGTGATGCGTAAACTCATCAAAGGGTGTCCTTGCAGGCGTTGGGGGCTGACAATGGGGAGATAGCGTAGGCCTTCCAAGTCATGGCGTCAATGTGCTGGAAGTCAGTAGGCGGTCTCAGGCGGCTGCCACGAACAGGGCCACGCAGCAGGCAAAACCGACGGTCCAGACCAGCGATCGTAGCAGGTGCAGGTCCGCCAGGTAGCATATGGCATAGGCAATCCGGCTGGCCACGAAACCCACGGCCAGCGCATCGATCGTTGACTGCGCGGCTCCGGCAATGTGGGCGATGATGACCGCGCCGGCAAACAGCGGGAAAATCTCGAAGGCGTTGTTGTGCGCCCACACGGCACGACGGCGGAATCCTTCGGCGTTGGCGTACCATTCGCGCGGCTTGCGGTTGTCGAACCCGCGCGCGCCGAATTTGGCAACGCCAATGGTCAGGTAGGGCAGCATGGCGGTGGCCAGCACGCACCAGAATGCAGTTGTCATTGCGGTTCTCCTCAGAAATCTAGCGGAAGTGTCCGGGACGCCCGGGAACGGGATGGAAAAAACCACTCGCCTGTATGTCGCGCCCACGCCCGCGCTCATCGATCAGTTCCAGATCCAGTTGCCAGGCGACATTGACCGCGCCGGTCGCGGCTTCCTCTTCCGTTGGACCGAGCAGGGTCAGCGCATCCAGCCCTTCCTGACTGGCTGGTGCTTGCAGACGCAGCGTTTCCCGACCGCGAGCACTGATTTCGATGCGCGGCGAGTCGCTGACAGTCGCCAGCGCCTGGTCGTTGACTCGCAGGCTGGCCTCCAGATCGTAGACCTGCAGACTGCGGTCGTTGACGTTGCGCAGGCGCAGCAGCAGGCTTACCTGGTCGCCTTCGACGGTCAGGCCTTCGACGCCGACCAGCGGGAGTTCCCCTCTGATCTCGCGCGTGCCTGATCCACAGCCGCCGAGCAGCAGGAGAATGCAGCCTAGCAGCCATGCCGGCAGCATGAGATTGGGGCGGGCAATAGAGTTCACGTTTCGTATCATACGGTACGGGGTGGACAAAACCTGTCGAGCGTACCGTGCTGTCTTCTTTGCCTGCTTCTTTTGTCGCCGTCGTGCAAGGTGCCAGCCGGGGTATCGGCCTTGCGCTGGTCGAGCGCCTGCTGGCCACCTCCTCGGTGGAGCGAGTCATAGCCACGGCCCGCAATCCCGATAGTGAGCCGCTGGCCGCTCTGGCCGAGCGATCCGGCGATCGGCTACAGCGGCTGCCAATGGATGTGACCAGTGCCGATGCGGTGGCGCAAGCTGCGGCATGCCTGAGCGAGCAAGCCGTCCGCCCGCACCTGGTGCTGAATGTGGCCGGTTTGCTGCA
>SKIE01000361.1 GCA_007116585.1 Wenzhouxiangella sp.
CAGCTCGGCGCGGGCGAATTCGGTGATGACTTCCTCGTGGGTGGGGCCGAAGGCAAACTCCCGGCCGGCGCGGTCGGCCATCTTCAGCAGCAGTGGCCCGAAGTCTTCCCATCGGCCGGTTTCCTGCCACAGCTCGGCCGGCTGCACAGAAGGCATGAGCATCTCGAGGCTGCCGGAGGCGTCCATCTCCTCTCTGACCACCTGCTCGACCTTGCGCAGCACCTTCAGCCCCAGCGGTGTCCAGGTATAGATGCCCGAGGTCAGTTTGCGGATCATGCCGGTCCTGAGCATCAGCTGGTGGCTGACGATTTCGGCGTCAGCCGGAACTTCGCGCTGGGTGACAAGGTGGAAAGCAGACGTTTTCATTATGTTCGAGGAGTTTGCGTGGCGGCAGTAGAGGCCGTGATTCTAACGCGAGCGTCCCGGTGCGGGGTCTCAGGTGAGGGCGGTGAACTGCAATGGCCTGCAATGGTGATAACCTTTTGCATGCGCAAACCTGCTGTGGCTGCCTGACCATGCCGGAACAACCATCCGAGCCGAACGCCGAGTCCCCGCGGGGGCGTCCGGTACGGGGTGCCTACCTGCTGCCCAACGCGTTTACAACTGCCGCACTGCTGGCTGGTTTCTACGCCATCGTGGCCGCAATCAACGACCAGGCGGTAGCGGCCTGCGTGGCCATACTGGTGGCTGGGGTGCTCGACGGGCTTGACGGTCGAATTGCGCGTTTGACCAACACCCAGTCGGATTTCGGCGTCCAGTACGACAGCATGTCCGATATGGTGTCTTTTGGCATCGCCCCGGCGGTGCTGGTGTTTACCTGGGCCTTGGGTGATCTCGGTCATCCCGATACGGTGGGGGCCAAACTGGGCTGGCTGGGGGCGTTTTTCTACACCGCTTGTGCAGCCCTGCGTCTGGCCCGTTTCAATACCCAGGCCGGCGTGGCCGACAAGGCGTATTTCCAGGGTCTGGCCAGTCCGGCTGCTGCCGGAACAATTCTGGCCACGGTCTGGTTCAGCATCAGCCGGGATATCGGCCCGGACGTGCTGGCCTGGCCGCTGCTGGTCGGGACCATTTTATTGGGCACGCTGATGGTCTCGCGCGTGCGCTACTTCAGTTTCAAGGCCTGGCCGGCGACCGATCGGGTGCCGTTTGCCTGGATCTTCCTGCTGCTGGTCGTGGTCGTGCTGCTGGCCATCGATCTGCCGGCGGTGCTGTTTACCATCGGCGTGCTCTACACCCTGTCCGGCCCGGTGCTGACCGCGCGCGGCCGTTACCAGCAGCGTCGTCGGCGCCGGCGGGAGAAGCGCGATGCCGCTTCCTGATCAGCGCAGCCGATCGCGTTTGTCCGCGATGGGAATCACCTGCTGGGTCAGCCGCGATCAGGTTGTGGCGGATGACACCGCACACACCCATCAGCCTCGGATTCGTCTGGCTTCCGGTGACGGTGGCTGGCTGCTGGTGCAGCCCAGGCCGTGGGACGGTCGCCATCGCGAGCTACTGGCAGATATCACCGCGCTGATCGGTCCTGAGCACTGTCGATATGGGCAATGGGCCGGTGGTAGTGAGGCCGGGCTGGCGTGGTCGGAGCTGGGCGAACGCGGGGTTGAGCGCGTGATTGCTTTCGGCCCGCTGCCGGCTCCGCTCGACGATGCTGGCTTGATTGCGGCAGCCAGCCTGGATGATCTGGCCACCAGTGCGTCGGCGCGGCGTGCTCTGTGGCAGAACCTGCGGCCGCACCTGCTCAACTGATGGCCGCGGTCTGGCAGCCCAGCGTGGCAATCCGTGCCATGCAGCAAAGCGATCTTGCAGCGGTGCTCAAAATCGAGCAATCAGCCCATCCCTTTCCCTGGACGGCAAGCATTTTCAGCGACTGCTTGCGCGTCGGATACAGCTGCCAGGTGATCGAGGAGCAGGGGCAGATCCAGGGGTTTGCCATTCATTCGGCGGCGCTGGATGAAGCTCATTTGCTGAACCTGTGCATCAGCCCAGCGCGACGCCGCGCCGGGCTGGCATCCATGCTGCTCGATCATGTGCTGCGCCAGCTGACCCTGGGCGGGATCGACCGCGTTTTTCTGGAAGTGCGCCCGTCGAACAAGGCTGCGCTGCGGCTTTACGCCAGGCATGCCTTCGAGCAGATCGGCCGGCGTCCCGGCTACTATCCGGCCGCGGACGGGCGCGAGGATGCGCTGGTATTGCTGCGTTATCTGGACGGTATCCGATGAGTGGCAGGCTGCGCGTCGCCGCGGCCCAGATTGCGCCGGTCTGGCTGAACCGTAAGGCCACGCTTGCGCGCGTGGTCGAAACCGTCGATGAAGCTGCCGTTGCCGGTGCCGAACTCGTGGCCTTTGGTGAGGCGCTGGTGCCCGGCTATCCGTTCTGGGTCGAGCGCACCGATGGGGCGCGGTTCGACGATGCCTTTCAGAAAGACCTGCACGCACACTATGTCGATCAGGCCGTGTGTCTGACCTCGGGCCATCTGGACTCGGTCCGGGACGTTGCACGACGCAACGCGATCACGGTCATCCTCGGTGTGCTCGAACGGCGGGCGGAGCGCGGTCAGAGTGTTTATGCCAGCGCGGTGAGCGTGTCGGCCGCCGGGGAGATCGTGGCCTGTCAGCGCAAGCTGATGCCGACCCATGAGGAGCGACTGGTCTGGGCGACGGGCGATGGGCAGGGGTTGCGGACCCACGGTGTCGGCGCCTTTACCGTCGGTACCCTCAACTGCTGGGAGAACTGGATGCCGCTGGCCCGTGCGGCCCTGCAGGCACAGGGTGAGACGCTGCATGTGGCGATCTGGCCGGGCAGTGCCCGTCTGACCCGCGACATCACCCGTTTCATGGCCCTGGAGGGGCGCAGCTACGTGTTGTCGGTATCCGGCCTGATGCGCGCTCAAGACTGGCCGGAGCAACTGCCTCACGAGACGCGCCTGCGCCAGGCCATGGGCGACATGCCCTGGGCACCGGGCGGATCGTGCCTGGCCGGCCCGGATGGGCGCTGGCTGATCGAGCCGGTGGAGCAGCAGTCGGGTCTGTTTGTCGCGGATCTGG
>SKIE01000013.1 GCA_007116585.1 Wenzhouxiangella sp.
CTCGACTTCCGCAACCAGGGTCGCAGCCGGGTCATGGGCAAAAACCGCGGCCTGCTGCGGGTGTATGCCGAACACGGCACGGGGCTGTTCATGGGCGCGGAAATGTTCGGCCCGGCCGCCGAGCATATCGCTCATCTGCTGGCATGGTCGGTCCAGAGTCGGCTGACTGTCGACCAGATGCTCGACATGCCGTTCTACCACCCGGTGATTGAAGAAGGTTTGCGCACCGCGCTGCAGGATCTGGCCGGCAAGCTAAAGCGCGGTCCCGAGCGGCCCGCAGACTGCATGGACTGCGGTCCCGGCGCCTGAACGGCTCAGCGCAGCAGGATCAGCCGGGGGATGGCGTCGGGGCCGCTCCAGACGATGGCGTTCTGTGCCCAGGCCCGGCCGCATGCGCGTGCCGGTGCCAGCGCCATACCGGCGATCAGGAAGCCCGGTTCGGGCGGCCACTTCTGGTCAGGGTCGAGGCCGGTTGAGGCCCGAAATGGCCGTTGCGCACGCCGCAGCGAGTCTTTGAACTTAAAGGTCAGGCGCTCGTTTTCAGCCACATCCAGAGCCTGACCGCGCGGATTGCAGGCCGTGATCAGCGCGCCGCAGTCGACGCCGTGATGCGTTTGCCAATCACTCAGCGCCTGGCTGAACTGATCGATCTGAAGGACAAATCCCGCCTCGCCCGAAGCCGGATCGGCTTCGATGCAGTAATGAGCGTTTCGATAGGCCGCGATCAGCGCGGCATCAAGCTGGCTGGCGTTCACTCCGCGTGATCGGCGGGCACCAGCAGTTCGGCCACCTCCTCACCGAGATGCTGCGCCAGAAGTTCGGCGTACCAGTCGCTGTGCATCAGCCCGCCGTCGGCCTGAAAAAAAGCCGCCAACTCGTTCTGCCACGGGTTGTCCAGCGGCATGATGATGCCGAAGGTTTCGCCGGGATCATCAAACGCCGGCTGGCGTTGCACCGGCATACCCTGCGCCTGCGCGCGATAGACGTTGTAGACGTCCAGGTAGGCAAAGTGAGTGCCCGCCGCCACTGCTTCGAGAATTTCCGGGTTCGAGCCGGCGCGGTCCATGGCCATGGTCGGCCAGAATTCCTGCGCCAGCGCCTGCAAGCGCTGCTCGTGCAGGGTGTCGGCAAAGGCCATGGCGCGCAGGTCGGCATAAGCGCTCGCGATGTCTTCGGGCTGAACGTTGCCCGGGCTTGCCGCCGGTGATACCAGCACGGCGATGTTTTGCAGGTAAGGCGGGGAAAAGGCCAGTTCCTCGGCGCGCTGGTCGGTGATGGTCACGTTGCCCAGCCCGAACAGCGCCCCCTCGCCGTTGCGAATACGCTCATAGAATACCAACCAGTCGGTTTCAGTCTCGAACAAAAGCTCGGCCGCTGTGCCGCGCTCTGCATCCAGCCACTCGACAAAGGCCCGCATGATCTCAACGGTCACTCCTGTGAGTTGTCCCGACTCATCGGTGTAAGCCCAGCCCTCGGCCGGTACATAGAGCGTGTGCAGCAGCCGTGTGTCCGGCGCGTCAGCGACGGCCTGCTGACCAAACCCGCTCCAGACACATGACAGCAGCAGCACGAGCAGGCCGGATTGCAAGTATGCAGCGAACGCTTTCATGGTCGATTGCCTCGTTTGAAACCTTATTTCGTCGTTCCTCAATGATCCCGCAGCGCCGGCCGAAGACGATGCTTGCGCAGCAGCCAGCCCTGATGCAGTTCATGGCCGGTCAGCGCCCGGTAGGCGGAGGCCTCGTTCTCGACCAGCCCGCGCATGCGCCCGGCCAGCCCGGGCGGGCACGCCACCAGCAGTCGATCACCACTCTCCAGTTCGGTACCGGGGGGCGGCAGCAGCTGGTCATCATCGCCGCGCGAGAACATCAGCACTTCAACCGGCACGCGCTCGTGCGGGCGCGTAGGGTGGCGCTGAAACAAGCTGACGGTGATCTTGTAGCCCTGTTCCTGCAGCCAGTACAGGGCCGGCGCCCGTTTCTTGCTCAGCCGTACAGTGAACAACTCGGGCTGTTCGGCCAGTTCCGGATCGGGTGCAAGCCGCTCCAAAATCTGGCGCGCAAGGTCGTCGTCGGCACCATCTAGGCGCTCGAAGAGATGGTTGAGCAACGGCGAGCGGATATGGCTGATGATGGTGCCGGCAATGAGGGCGCCGGGCTGGGCCAGAAAGTCCGGCTCTGTGGCCCGGAACAGGATTTCGCTGGACCAGCTGTTGGCCAGCGCGCCGCAAAACAGATTCTCATTGAGGCCGCGCGCGGTGATCAGGATGGAAAGATTGTCGACGTCATCCCGAGTGGTGGCCAGCAGGCCAACGGCAGTACACACACCGGCGGCTTCCAGAGTCTCCGGCTGGGTGCCGCGCCCGGCGATCACGCCCTCCGGCAAATCGTCCAGCTCGGTATTTTCCTCGACCACGGTGACATCGATATCCAGTTCGCGCAAGGCCTGATACACCGCCTTGCCGAAGCGACCGAAACCGCACAGGATCAACCGGCCCTGCGGCGGCTCGGGCAGCGCCGGGATGGCCGCTTCCGGGCTGGAGCGAAGCCACTGATAGAGACGGTACAAGTGCGGCCGGGTCAGGAGCAGGCGCAGGCGGCGTACAAACTCCTCGGCCGGGTTGACCACGTGCGCCGTCTGGAACGAACGCATGTTGTCGGCCACATGGCGCTCGTCGGCGCGCGCATATACTGCCGCGCGCTGGTTGAGCAGACGCGCGGTAACGGCGATTTTCAGGTTGGTCGCGTCATCCGCGGTCGCTGCCAGCACGCCCATGCACCAGCGGCTTTGCAAACCCGCCTCGACCAGGTTTTCGGGCAGCCGGGCATCCATACAGAAGCCGTTGACCGGCGCCGTGTAGGTCTCGACCGACAGCGAATCGATCTTCTTCGCGTCTTGGTCTACCACAATCATCGGATGACGCAGCCAGGTCATGGTTCGTGTCAGCAGGCGGCCGGTGTCGCCGAACCCGCACAGCAGATAGAAAGGCTGGTCGTACTTGCGCACGGCGCGACGGAATCGGGCGCCGCGCATGGCCTGGGCA
>SKIE01000300.1 GCA_007116585.1 Wenzhouxiangella sp.
CCTGGTGACGCAGGTCGTCGCCGTGGCGGCTGCGCACTTCGCGGGCAATGTCGAAAATGTAGTCACCGCGATAGCCATTGGCCGGGAACTCGACCCGCTCCCCGGCCAACTCCAGATAGCGCATCCACACCGAGACGGCGAGGATGTCCATTTGCCGGCCGTAGTCGTTGACGTAGTACTCGCGATGAACCTCGTGCCCGGCAGCGGCGAGAATGGCGCTCAGGCTCGCGCCGTGGGCCGCACCGCGACCATGGCCCACGTGCAGCGGGCCGGTCGGGTTGGCGCTGACATACTCCAGCAGCACGGGCTCGCGGCTGCCGGCCGGTGCCCGGCCGAAAGCATCGCCCTGGCGCAGGATGTCGCGCACCACCACTTTGAGGTGATGCGTGCTGGCGAAAAAGTTCAGAAAGCCCGGCCCGGCAATCTCGACCTTGTCCACGTGCTTGGAGTCGGGCAGCCGGGCGAGAATCTTTTCGGCCAGATCGCGCGGCTTCATGCCCACGCGCCGGGACAGCACCATGGCAATATTGCAGGCGTAGTCGCCGTGCTCGCGCGCACGGGTGCGCTCGACTTCTGGCACCGGCTCCACGTCGAGATCGAACGCCCCGTCTCTTTGCAGATAACCGAGCGCCTGGCTGACCAGCTCCTTGATGTGTGCGCGCATGCTCTGGCACCGGAGGAAAACAGGCGGTATTGTAACGGCCCGACGCAGACGACGATGGATGAAAGGTTATCCACAGAACCTGTGGATAACACTGTGCGCAGTTTTGTGACCGGGCCCTTAACAGCCGACAAACAGGCCGAATCCTGCGAATTGGCCAGAAATCGCCCAATGCTTGTAAATATATATATTTCAGTTACTTGTGGGGCTTTTATAAGCCCATGGTCAGCCCTTGGCCAATAAACCCTTGTTTTCCGTTACACCTCGATGACGATGTGCATAACTTGCAGGAGTAGTAATCCATGAGTTCTATTCGCCCCTACCTCGACCAGACCCCGACGCTGGGCCAGCGCGTCTTTATTGACCCCCAGGCCAGCATCATCGGCCAGGTCGAGTTGGCTGACGATGTCTCGGTCTGGCCCCAGGTCGTCCTGCGCGGTGATGTCAACCGGATCACTGTCGGCGCGCGCACCAACATCCAGGACGGAACGGTGTGCCATGTCACCCATGACGGCGACTACACGCCCGGCGGCATGCCGCTGGTGCTGGGCGCCGACATCACGGTCGGCCACGGCGCGATTTTGCACGCCTGCACCATCGGCGACCGCTGCCTGATCGGCATGGGCGCCATCCTGCTCGACGGATCGGTGATCGAAGACGATGTCATGATCGGCGCCGGCAGCCTGGTTTCTCCCGGCAAACGGCTGGAGTCCGGCTGGCTGTATCGCGGCAGCCCGGCCACCGCCGCCCGGCGCCTCAAACCTGAAGAGCTGGAGATGCTGCGCTACTCGGCAGCCCACTACGTCAAGCTCAAGGATCGCTACCTGGACTCAGACAGCCAATGACAGGCTCAGATGCCGCCGTCTACCCAGCCTGACGAATGGTGCTGGAGAATCTGCCAGCCGCTGGCCTCCGGGCACAGCACCATGGTGTAGCGTGCGCGGGCGCAAACCGGGGCTGCTGCGGCTTCGTCCTGCCAGCAGAACTGGTATTCACCGGCGACCAGAACCCTGCCCCCGGGCTGGACGCTGAATTCGGCCGGGCCCAGGTCAACCGTCATGCACTCATGATCCAGGAAATGCTCGAAGTAATGGCTGATGTCGTCCCCCGACGTTCGCAAATGACCGGCAAATGTCCCCCAGAACTGCGCCTGCGGATGGTAGGTAGCGGTCACCGCGGCAACGTCGCAGCGGCTGACCGCGTCTGCCCACCGAGTCAGCAGGTCGTTCGCGCCTGTTTCCTGTTCCCTCATCTTTGCTTACACTTGCGGCTTGTCTCAGCGCGCTGACTATAACAAGGAGCCTGCCCCATGACCGCGGAAGTGCCGGGTATTGCCGCCAACGGACTCAATATGCCTGCGCTGGGACTGGGCACCTGGCAACTGGAGCCGGATACGGTCGAGGCGATCTTGCCGGTCGCCCTGGACGCCGGCTATCGCCACATCGACACCGCCCAGATCTATCGCAACGAGCAGGCGGTCGGCACGGCGGTGGCCAACAGCGGCGTCGAGCGCTCGGAGATATTCCTCACCACCAAGGTCTGGCCGGAGCGCTATGCGCCCGACGACTTACTGGCCTCGGTTCGGGAAAGCCTGGACAAGCTGCGCTCGGACTACGTTGATCTACTGCTGCTGCACTGGCCGGTATTCAGCGGTCGCGGCATGAACCCCACGCTGGAAGCCCTGATGCGCGCGCGCGCCGACGGTCTGGCGCGCCATATCGGGATCAGCAACTTCAATATCGATCAGACCGAGCAGGCCGTGGCCTTCTGCGGCGCCGGTGCGCTGGCCACCAGCCAGGTCGAGTACCACGTCTATCTGGGCCAGGAGCGACTGCGCCGGGTGCTGGCGCGGCATAACCTGGTGCTGACGGCCTATATGCCGCTGGCCAAGGCCAACACGGTCAACGATCCGGTGCTGTGGGACATCGGCGCTCAGTACGGCAAGAGCGCACCGCAGGTTGCCCTGCGCTGGCTGGTCGAACAGGATCGGGTGGCGGCCATCCCGGCCACGTCCAACCCGCACCACGCCCGGGCGAATATCGAAATCTTCGATTTTGCCTTGAGCGAACACGATCAGGCCCGCATCGCCGAGCTGAACCGGGACATGCGCCTGTGCCAGCCCGAGGGGTTGGCACCGGAATGGGATGATTAGCGGGCGGTCAGACGCCTGAAGGTGAGCCTCATTTGCCACCGCCCTGGTTTTTCATGAACGGCGTGATGACATCCAGCGGCAGCGGGAAGACGACGGTGGAATTCTGCTCGCCGCCGATCTCGCTCAAGGTCTGCAGATAGCGCAGCTGCATCGCGCCCGGGGCTTCGGCCAGTTCGGTCGCTGCCTCGACCAGCTTCTTGGCCGCCTGCTGTTCA
>SKIE01000088.1 GCA_007116585.1 Wenzhouxiangella sp.
AGCAGGGAGTCCGACGTACTCCAGGCCATGGTCGAGGAGCTGGCCTGACATGCTGGCTGACAGTCTTGAGCAACACCGCATCCTCATCGTCGGCGGCAGCGGGGGTGTCGGCAAGACCAGCCTGAGCGCGGCCATTGGCATCGCTGCGGCCCGGGCCGGTCATCGCACGCTGGTGCTGACCATCGATCCGGCCCGGCGGCTGGCCGCGGCACTGGGGCTTGAGCAAATTGGCGGCGAGATCGAAAATCTTACCGCTCGCCTGGCCGAGCGCGGGCTGGAATTCCCGGGCGAGCTGCATGCCATGATGCTGGACGTCAGCAACACACTTGACCGCGCGGTCGCGCGCTACGCCTCCAGCCCGGAAAAACGCGACCAGATTCTGGCCAACCGCTTGTATCGCAACATCGCCGGTAAGCTGTCTGGCAGCCAGGAATACGCTGCCATGCAGCAACTGGAAGAAATCGCCGCCGCCGGTGAATTCGACCGCATTATTCTCGACACGCCGCCAACCACCCAGGCATTGGACTTTCTGACCGCACCAGAGCGTCTGCACGCGTTTTTCGACTCGCGCCTGATTCAGGTCTTCATCCAGTTCGGCGGACGCACCGGACGGGGCTTCCTGCGAATGACCGACGTCTTGTTTCGCACCCTGGAGCGCCTGACCGGGGCACAGGTCATCCGCGATATTACGGAATTCTTCCAGGTTGCCGAATCGATTCTTGAACCGTTCAGTGAGCAATCGAAGCGCGCGCAGGCACTGCTGCGCGATGTCGGCACCACCTTTCTGATCGTCACCGGGCCGCATCGCCATCAGCTCGACGACGCCGAAGGCTTTCAGACCCGGCTGGCGGAACTTGAGATTGACGTCGGCGGACTGATCATAAACCGCTGGATGGGGGCGCCTTTCCTGCCAGACCGTGGGCCACCGCCGGTCACCGGTTCTGAGCAGTTGGCCGAGCGCGTGGCGTACTGGAGTCAGGCGCTGAATCACCTGGCCGGGGAGCAAGCCCAGGCGATTGAGTCATTCGAGCAAAAGGCCATTTGCCCAGTCCACCGGGTCGCGGAACTGCAGTCAGACATTCACAGCCTGTCGGGGCTGGTCGAGCTCAGTGAACGCCTGCTAGAAAAGTAGCCCTACACCCAGCAACACGATGGTCACCATCAACGTGGCCACGTTCAGGCCCAGCCAGGGCGTGAGTGAAGCGGTTTCATTGGCATGTGCCATGGCCTTTCGGCCCACCTGGGCGGCGAGCGGCGCGGGAATCAGCGCCAGCAGCGTCATGGTCGGCAACAGGCCGATCACCACGCCGATCACCGGCAGCACGTAGGCCAGAGCCAGCACCACGGCAAATAACCGGGCGGCCTGATGAGGGCCGAGGATGATCGGGAAATGCAGGCGACCGTGGTCACGATCGGCGTCAATATCCGGGAACTGATTGATCAACAGCAGCCCGCTGACCAGGCAAAGCGGTGTCAGTGAAGCCCACAGGATAGTGGCTGAATATTCACCGGTCACGGCGAAATAGCTGCCGGCCACCATGACGGGCCCAAAGCCAAGGCCGGGAGCGAGCAGACACAGCAGTGGCCGGCGGGTAATCCAGGCGGTGTAGAGCACAACCAGCGCGATACCAGCCAAGCCCGGCGCCAACAGCCCGGGACCAACCTGAATCACCAGGATCAGACCGATCAGCGCGCTGACCGAAAGCGCAGTCAGGCCGGCGCCAAGAACTGCAGAAGTTGCGGCGGGATATGCCGGCAGAGCACCGCTGCCGCCGCTGAACGGGGTGCGCTCGGTCGCCAGATCGAGTCCGGACCGGAAGTCATGCCATTCGTTGAGCAGGTTGACCGCAGCATGCGCCAGCAGACCGGCCAGCACGATCATCGCGGCCGTCAGCGGCGCCGGGGTGTGTCCAGCGGCGTGGGCAGCGGCCAACGCGGGGAAAATGCACACTGGCACGAGCAGCAGAAAGTTTGGACGCGCCGAGCGTGCGACCGTAGACAATACGCTCATGGAGGGCAGGATATCCCAGCTTGTGTGTTCGCTGGGCGACTGATACGGCCCAACACTCAACCTACCTGAAGCGATACCTCAACATGGCCCGAACCACATGCACCGTGCGGTCGGGAGAGACCTGGCCCAGACTGATGAAGTTGGGCATGGTGTCTGGCCCGACATTGTCGCGATAGAAGTCGTCTTCCCGCGCCCGGGCGAGGATATAACCAACATTAAGGCTCAGGTTCTCGCCCAGCTCGCGCTCGATATCCGCCTCGAGCAGAAAGCGGCGGGTCTTGAGTTCAGGGAACTCCGGCGCCTCATCGCGTTTTTCGATCTCAATGTCGCCATTCGCCTGAGCGTAGGTGAAGCGCAGCCGTGCGTCCATCCAGCGGCCGGGCAGCTCACCAAACTCGACGGAGAAGCCGGCGGTCAGGAACTCGTCATCCGTCGTCGCCCGCCAGGTCTGCCCGATGATATTGTCGGCACCGAGGATTTCGGCATCCAGCGACTCAAGCGTGACGAACGCGCTGGCGTTGATGCGTCGGGCAAGCGCAGCCGAAAGATCCAGGCCGATGACGCGATCGCTGGCCTCGCTCAAGCCAATGTGCACATCGTCGTAGCGCTCTTCTGCAAATTCAACGAAAGCGCCGGTGGTCCAGCGCGAGGTCAGCGCGAAGTCGGCCGCGACGCGGAACAGGTCACGGTCACGCTCGGCAAAGTGATAGCGCCGCAGGCTCGGGTTTTCGAATGGGTCGAGCAGCGCCGGGTCAAGGTCATTGCTGCGCGACTCGCGACTGGCGCGGGCACGCACGGTCAGTCGTTGCGTCGGGTTGGCGCGCGCAGAAAGAGAGAAAACATCGGTGGTGGTTTCCGAGACTTCCTGGAAATCGCGATCGGTATCCTGCCGGCGCACGCTGGCGGTCAGGGACACGTCGCGGTTGACCCGGTAGTCCAGCGCGCCCTCCAGGGTGCGCCGCGTGAAACTGTAGGGCTGAG
>SKIE01000122.1 GCA_007116585.1 Wenzhouxiangella sp.
CGGCCGAATCGAAAACCAATCTTCTCGGACTTCACCGACCCGATCTGGAGCGGTTTTTTGCCGACCTCGGTGAAAAACCGTTTCGGGCGCGCCAACTGTT
The DNA here is from genome assembly GCA_007116585.1 of Wenzhouxiangella sp. Next base: position 101 of record SKIE01000122.1, read on the forward strand.
GCAGTGGATTCATCAGCGCGGGGTCACCGACTTTGCGCTCATGACCGACCTCTCGCACAGCCTGCGGGCGCGCCTGGAGACGGTGGCCGAAATCCGGCCGCCACGGGTTATCCGCGAGCAGATCTCAGCCGACGGGACGGTGAAATGGCTGCTCAGCGAGCACGGCGGCAGCGCCGTGGAAACGGTGTTCATCCCCGAACCCGACCGCGGCACCCTGTGCATTTCATCGCAGGTCGGCTGCATGCTCAACTGCACGTTTTGCTCGACCGCAACCCAGGGCTTCAAGCGCAATCTCTCTGCCGACGAGATCATTGGCCAGGTCTGGTATGCGGTCAACGCCTTGGCTGAGCCAAGGCTGGGCGAGCGTCGCGTGACCAACGTGGTCTTCATGGGTATGGGCGAGCCGCTGCTCAACCTGCCGGCGGTGCGGCCGGCGCTGTCTCTGCTGCGTGATGATCTGGCCTACGGGCTGGCTTCCCGGCGGGTGACCATCTCGACGGCCGGCGTGGTGCCGGGCATTGACGATCTGGCCCATGGTGACGAGTTCGCCCTGGCCGTGTCGCTGCATGCCCCGGGCGACGAGCTGCGCACGCGCCTGGTGCCGCTGAACAGAAAATTTCCGCTGGCCGAACTGATGGAGGCCTGCCAGCGCTTCGTCCGCGTCAACCATCGGCGTTCCATCACGTTTGAATACACCATGATTGACGGTGTCAACGACAGCCGTCGGGAGGCCAGGGGCCTGGTCAGGCTGCTCAATGGACTGCCGTGCAAGCTCAACCTGATTCCGTTCAACCCGTTTCCGGGCACGCCGTTCAAGCCGTCGACGCCGGAGGCAATCTACGAGTTCCAGAAGGTGACGCGCGCGGCCGGCATCATCACGACGGTTCGCAAGACCCGGGGTGAGGACATTGATGCTGCCTGTGGCCAACTGGTCGGCAAGCTGCTCGAGCCAAGCCAGCGACGTCGCGTGGTGCAGGAACAACTGGCCCGACAGGCGCTGCCGGCATGATGTGGTTCAGCGCCAGGTGGCTGTCGTGCGCGATCCTGGCGCTGTTGCTGATCGGCTGTGCGACCACCCCTGACGCGCCTTCCCATGGGCGCGAGGGCATGAACCGGGTCAGCCCGGTCCGCGCCGCCGAAGTCAATACGCGGCTGGGTGTCGGGTATCTTGAACGTGGTCAGCTGCAGCTGGCCATCGAGAAACTCGACACCGCGCTGCGCCACGATCCGCAGCACACGCCGGCACACTTGACGCTGGCATTGATTTACGAGCAGCTCGAAGACAGCCGGCGCGCCAGCCAGCACTATCGTCAGGCCTCGCGACTGGCGCCGAACGACGGTGCAACGCAGAACGCGTTCGCGGTGCATCTGTGTCGGCAGCAGCAGTTCCGCGAGGCCGAGCGGCACTTTGAGCGGGCCATGAACGACCCCTTCTACAACACGCCCGAGCTGGCCTATGCCAATGCCGGTGCCTGTGCCCGGCGGGCGGGTGATGCAGCGCAGGCTGAGCAGTACCTGCGCCGCGCTCTCGAGATTGATCCCGAGTTCGGCGATGCGTTGTATCAGCTGGCCGAGCTTTATTTCGAAAAAGACGAACCGTTCCGTGCGCGGGCCTTTTTACAGCGCTACGAGGGAGTGTCCGGCCTGAATGCCGCGGCGCTGAAACTCGGCTACCAGATCGAGAATGGTTTGAACAACAGGGCGGAGGCGCATCAGTATGCCAACCGCCTGGAGCAGGATTTCCCCGATTCACTGCAGGCCAGAGAGCTGCGCAGCCAGAGACAAGAAGATGAGTGACCAGCACATTCATTCGCTCCGCCCCAGCCCTCCACCGCCTGAACCCAGCCAGCTTCGTCTGCCGGTCGGGAACGCGGAGGAGGAAGTCGGTCTACAGCTTCGGCAACAACGCCTGAAGCGCCGCCTCAGCCTGGAAGAGGCCGCGCGCCGCATCCGGCTGACGGTGCCGATTCTCGAGCGCATCGAGAAGGGCGAACTGGACCAGCTGGCCCCGATTTACCGACGGGGCTATGTGCGCAACTACGCCACCTTTCTGGGCCTCGACCCCGATCCGCTGCTGGCTTATATCGAGCAGGCGTCTCCGTCCGAGTTGCACCAGGTGCTGGCGCAGCCGAAGCGCCCGATCCGACTCGAAAAGTACTTGAAGTTTGCCACCTACCTTATTGTAACTACTCTTATTATCCCGCCAATTGTCTGGTTGTATATCCAGGGTGGATCGCGCTTTATCGAACCGGAGCCGGTTGTGGCCACCGATCTGCCGGCGGGCGAACCCGGCATCGTGGATCAGCGCAACGCCAGCCGCATTGCGCGGGCGCTGGCGCTGGACGAAGGCCAGCAGTCGGAAGCTCCGTCGGCGAGTGCCAGCGCGGTGGCAGCCTCCACGCTGCCGCTTTCGGCCATTCGGCCGCTGCGTGATCCCGCGGCCGAGCAGGCGGCCGAGGCTGAAGCAGAGCTCCCGCCGCTGGCTGACGGGCTGTCGGTGATGCTGGTCGAGATTCAGTCCGACAGCTGGCTAGAGGTTTATGCCGGGGACGGCCAGCGGCTGGAATATGATCTGCTGCGCGCGGGAGATCGTCGTCGGTTCGAGGCGGAGCCGCCGTTTCGCCTGTTGCTTGGGCGAGCCAACGCGGTGACGCTGGAGCTGGACGGTCATCCGGTTGAGTTTGACGGTCAGGATCGCGCTGACGTGACCAGTCTGGAAGTGCTCGCCAGCGGCGAGGTTCGTTTTTAGCAACTCAGGCGTTGATCTGGTCTGCGGCGGCATGGGGTTGATACGCCCCGGGCCGCTATTCCCGGTGCGTGGTAAAAGTCATTCATGAACAACATTCAGTCCATTCGCGGCATGCACGACATTCTGCCGGCCGAGACGCCGAC
>SKIE01000092.1 GCA_007116585.1 Wenzhouxiangella sp.
CGAGGCCGGGCTGCGTCTGCAGGCGGGCCCCATGGACCCCGACCAGCTGGCTTTCCTGTTCCAGGGCCTGGGCCAGCTGGCCGACAGCACGCCAGGCTCCATGAGCGAGGGCATGGCCATGGTGACCGTGGTCGGCGCCTGGCAGGAAATGGCGGCGGGCGGCCTGGTGATCGATCTGGAACACCTGCAGCTGGGTGACGACACCCGGTTCCGCGGCCGCTGGATCGCTGGCCAGGCGCAGCCCGTGCTCGTCGGATCGGGCCAGATCGACGGTCTGGCCGCATGGCTGCAGCGCTTGCTGCCGGGCGTTCCGGCCGGCACGGACGAGGCCCGGCAAACGATTACTGCGTGGCTGGCCGACCTGGGCCGGCTGGAGGCCGAACAGTCGCAGTTCCGCTTCAGCTATCCGCCGGAATCAGATCCGCCTCGTCCATCTCGCTGATCTCGGCCTGGCGCAGGCAGGCCACCTGTTGGCCTTCCTGCACTGTTTCCAGCCTGGGCACGCGATCGGCACAAGCCTGGACGGCAAACGGACAGCGCGTTCTGAACACGCAGCCGGTGGGCGGATCGAGCGGCGACGGCATGTCACCCTGCAGCGAGCGCCTGGCACGGGCCCGCTCCGCCACCGGATCAGGAATCGGCACCGACTCGATCAGCGCCCGCGTGTAGGGGTGACGCGGCTCGAGGTAGATGCGGTCGCGATCGGCTACCTCCATGACCCGGCCCAGATACATCACCATGACCCGGTCAGACACGTGACGAACCACCGACAGGTCGTGGGCGATGAAGATCAGCGAAAGCTGGAGCTTTTTTTGCAGATCCTTGAGCAGATTGACGATCTGCGCCTGTACCGAGACATCGAGCGCGCTGACCGGCTCATCGCAGACGACCAGGCGCGGATTGACCACCAGCGCCCGGGCAATACCGACGCGCTGGCACTGACCACCGGAAAATTCATGCGGGTAGCGGTTGATCTGTTCCGGCGACAGACCGACCAGCTTGAGCATGCCGGCCACGCGCTCGCGCACCTGCAGCCGGCTCATGGAAGGATAGAAGATGCGCAGCGGCTCGCCGATGATTTCACCAATGGTCATGCGCGGGTCCAGCGAACCCGACGGATCCTGAAAGATCAGCTGGATTTCGCGCCGCTTCAGACGCATCGCTTCATCGCTGAGCGCGGTCAGATCCTCACCCAGCCACACCACTGAGCCGGCCTGCGGCCGAACCAGGCCCAAAATTGCCCGGGCCAGGGTCGACTTGCCGCAGCCGGACTCGCCCACGATGCCAAGGGTTTCGGCTGGATGAACGTCGAAGCTGACGTTGTCGACCGCGCGGATGGTGTGATACTGGTGGCGCAAGAAACCACCTGTATCGATCCGGAAGTGCACGGCCAGATCACGGACCTTCAGCACCGGCGGTCGCGAATTCAAGATGCTTCAGCCTTTGACGGTAAAGCTTCCAGGTGGCAGCGCTTGAAGCGTCCCTCGCCCACGCTGTCCAGCGCAGGGCGCTGCCGGCATTGCTCCCAGGCATACAAGCAGCGATCGGAGAACGGACAGCCCTCGGGAATATCCAGCAGGGTCGGCGGATGGCCCGGGATGGCGTTGAGGATGCCGGAACGCGGCCGATCCAGTCGCGGCACGGAGTGCAGCAGTCCTTCGGTGTAGGGATGACGCGGATCGGCAAACAGATCATGCACCGGTGCCAACTCCATCTCCTGACCAGCGTACAGCACCAGAACGCGACTGGCCAACCCCGCCACGACACCCAGATCATGCGTGATCAGCAGGATCGCCGTCGATGAGGTTTCCGACAGCTCGTCCATCAGGGAATTGATCTGCGACTGCACGGTGACATCCAGCGCGGTAGTGGGTTCATCGGCAATCAACAAATCGGGCTGGCACAGCAGACCCATGGCGATCATGATGCGCTGACACATGCCGCCCGACAGCTCGTGCGGGTATTGGCGCATGCGCTGCTTGGCGTCGCTCAAACGCACCAGGCGCAGCATCTCGGCGGCACGCGCCCGCGCCTCGCGCCGGCGCAGGTTACGGTGATGGGTCAGCACCTCGATCAGCTGATCGCCGATCGTCATGTAAGGGTTCAGCGATGAGACCGGGTCCTGGAAGATCATCGAGATCTTTGAACCGCGGACGCGGCTGAGTTCGCCGGGCGACATGCCCAGCAGTTCCTGGCCACGGAACTTGACCGACCCTTCAGCGCGCCCGTTTTCGGCCAGCAGCCCCATGATGGCCAGCGCCGTCTGGGTCTTGCCCGAACCCGACTCACCGACCAGCCCCAGGGTCTCGCCCGGCTCCAGGTCGAAACTGATGCCGTTGACTGCATGCACCACACCGTCGGCGGTGGCAAAACTGACGCTGAGATCGCGCACTTCCAGCAAAGCCATAGCGTCAAACTCCCTGCCTCGACACAGGCATCATATGCGGTCCTTGGGGTCCAACGCGTCGCGCAGGCCATCGCCAAGAAAATTGAAGGCGAACAGGGTCGCGGCGAGAAATCCGGCCGGGAACAGCAGCGACCACGGCGCGGTTTCCAGTTCCTGAGCGCCCTCGTTGACCAGCGCGCCCCAGGAAGTCAACGGCTCCTGCACACCCAGCCCGAGAAAGCTCAGAAAACTCTCGACCAGAATCACCTGCGGAATGGTCAGGGTCACATAAACAATAACGACCCCAAGCAGATTGGGCACGATATGCCGCCGGATGATCTGCATTTCGCTGGCGCCGCAGGCCCGCGCCGCCTCGACGAAATCCTTGTTTTTCAGGCTCAGGGTCTGGCCACGCACAATACGGGCCATATCCAGCCAGTTGATGGCGCCGATAGCCACGAAAATCAGAAAGATGTTGCGCCCGAAGATCACCATCAGCACGATGACGAAAAACATGAACGGCATGGCGTAGATGCCGTCGACAAAGCGCATCATGATGTTGTCGATGCGCCCGCCGAAAAAGCCGGCCACGGCGC
>SKIE01000068.1 GCA_007116585.1 Wenzhouxiangella sp.
GGCGTCCGCTGTACATCGCGTAGTAGATGCCTTCACCCGAGGCGGGCGCCACGCCGCCGGCCGCATCACCGGCCAGGACGACATCCCGGCGGTTATCCCAGCGCTTGAGCGTTTTAAGGGGGATCGGCGCCCCCTCGCGACGGATCGTGGTGCTGTCGGCCATGCCTGTTCGCTCGCGCAGCTTGGTCACCGCCGCGCGCATCGAAAAACCCTTGTTGGCCGTACCGACGCCAATGCTGGTCTGATCGCCGTGCGGGAATATCCAGGCATAGAAATCAGGTGACAGCTCACCCTGGTAGTAGACATCGCAGCGCCGGCCATCGAAATCGTGACTGCCCTGCGGCGGCGAGCTGACGATTTCGTGGTAAGCCGCAACATAGGGGATATCGTGAGCTTCAGGGATGGCCTGTCGGGCGACTTCCGAGCGCGCCCCATCGGCACCGATAACCACGCGCGTGTGTACGCGGCGCTCTTCGTGATGCCCGTGCTTGTCGCCGCCGGTCAGCTCATAGACGACGATGGTGGCGCCGCTTTCATCATGCTCAATGGATTTGAAATTTCCGGCTTGTCGAACCGCGCCTGCTTGCGCTGCCCGCTCTCGCAGCCATTCATCAAAATGCTCGCGATCGACCATCCCGACCCAGCCGTTGATCGGCATGTCGACGGCCTTTGAAGTCGGTGACACCATGCGCGCGCAGTTGACCCGGGCCGCCAGAAGCGACTCGGGGATGTCAAATTCCTTGAGCAACACAGGCGGTACGGCGCCGCCACAGGGCTTGATGCGACCACCACGATCCAGCAACAGCACCGAACGGCCTTTCACGGCCAGGTCATGCGCTGCGGTTGCGCCGGCCGGGCCGCCGCCGACGACCACCACGTCGAAGTCTTGCTTTTTTCTATCCGGGTTTGTTTCCGGCTGCATCGGCATCACCTTTTAGTCGGCAAGAATTACTGAAAGCCCGGCTGGCTGACGTGAAAACACGCTCAACCAGCCACCTGCGCAAGATCACGCACGGCGAAGGCCGCGACCAGCATACCGAAGACAAAGGCCATGATGCCGGTCATGTTGTACCAGGGCGCTCGCTCACGCGGCCGCTCCAGCAGCCGCAGCATGAAGATTACCTGCAGGGCGACCAGAAAAACGATAGCCACAGCGTGATAGGGACGACCCCAGGCCAGCAACAGCCCGATGACCACGAACTGCGGCACGAGCATGGACACACACGCCACGCGCGCGGCGCGATCCACACCCAGCCGGGCCGGAATCGAGGCAATGCCCATGCGCCGATCGCCGTCGACCGACTTGAAGTCGTTGATGGTCATGATGCCGTGCGCACCCAGACTGTATAACACCGCCAGCGTCACAATCGGCCAACCCGGCCAGGCGGATAACATCGCCGCCGCGCCGGTGAACCAGGCGATCCCTTCATAGCTGAAACCAACGGCGGTATTGCCCCACCAGCCGTTCTGTTTGAGCCGTACGGGTGGCATGCTGTAGGCCCAGGCCAGTATCAGCGCAACAACGGTTGCGGCCAGCACCCACAGACCCAGAAGCGCAGCCAGCAATAGCGACAAGGCGCTGCCGATCAAGGCCAGGTACAACCCCCAGCGGCCGGGAATCCTGCCGGCCGGAATCGGTCGATTCGGTTCATTGATGGCATCAACATCGCGGTCAAACCAGTCGTTGATTGCCTGACTGGTGCCGCAGACGAGGGGGCCGGCCAGTAGTATCCCACCGAGGGCGAACAGCCAGCGATCCTGCAGCGAAACACCGGCCGAAACAATGCCGCAGCCGAATGCCCACATCGGCGGAAACCAGGTGACGGGCTTGAACAGTTCTAGTATTGCCTTGGGCGACATCGCGGCAAGTTTACCCGACCAGCACGGACCGATGGCAGGCAAAACCAGAGGGGCAGCAACGGGCTTGCGGCGCCGGTTTGTCATGGACGGCGCAAACCATCTGAAACCCTGTATTCATTGACATTTCGGGCTCACAACGCTACTATAGATGTCGGGGAGTCAGCGATACTGTAAACCCAGTAAAGCGCCACTCGGAAAGTCGTCTCCACCATTGAGGCAGTGTGATCAAGAAAGGCAACTCGCGAGAATGTGCACCTAGCATATCCCTCTATACCCCTGAACAGCGGCAGCGGCGCGACGCTTCCATGTGGACGCTGGTTCAGGGCGTGCTGGCCCCGCTGCAGTTTCTCGTTTTCCTGATCAGCCTTGTTCTGGTGTTCCGCTATCTGGGCACGGGCTCCGGTGAGTTCGCCGCCACCGTCTCGATTGTCCTCAAGACCCTGCTGCTGTACGCCATCATGGTCACCGGCGCCATCTGGGAGCGCGAAGTCTTCGGGCGTTACCTGTTCGCACCGGTCTTTTTCTGGGAAGACGCGGTCAGCATGCTTGTCCTGGCCCTGCACACGGCCTACCTGGTTGCGCTTTTCACCGGCTGGCTCAGCGTCCGCGACCAGATGATTCTGGCGCTGGTTGCCTACGCAGCCTATGTGATCAATGCGGCCCAGTTCTTGCTCAAACTCCGCGCCGCCCGCCTCGCCGCTGAAGCAGAAGCACAAGGCACGTCGTCATGAGTGCGCGCTCGAGCAAGGCCCGCCAGGACAGCCTGCTTGCCTCGGCCTGGACCCGTATCGGCCCGGGCATGCTGCCATTCGCCGATGCAGCAAGCAAGGACCTGCCGCTGAGCCGTTTGCTGCGCCTGTCGTTGTTCCAGATCACCGTGGGCATGGCCGTCGTGCTCCTGACGGGCACCCTGAACCGGGTCATGATCGTGGAGCTGGGCATTCCGGCCTGGCTGATTGCCCTGATGGTGTCGCTGCCGCTGGTGTTCGCCCCGCTGAGGGCCCTGATCGGGTTCCGCTCGGATACGCATCGCTCGGTATTGGGCTGGCGCCGCGTACCGTATATCTGGTTCGGCACGCTGCTGCAGTTCGGCGGGCTGAC
>SKIE01000259.1 GCA_007116585.1 Wenzhouxiangella sp.
CAGGTAGCGCAAGCCGACAAACAATGGGAGTGGTTGATACATGCAGTCAGTGAGTCGTCATGGGTCGGACCGGCGGAGTTTTTCCAGCGCCGTTGCCAGTTCTTGCGGCAGCGGCACGCTGAATACCTGATCATCAGGCCACGGCAGGCGCAAGCTGTGCGCATGGAGAAACAGCCGCCGTAAATCAGTCGGCGGTGCCTCCGGATTGTAGCGCTCGTCTCCGGCAATAGGGTGATCGATGTGGCGGGCATGGGCTCGAATCTGGTGGGTCCGCCCCGTTTCGATCTCGGCCTCTACATAGCTGTAGCCGCCCACGCGCTCCAGGACACGGAAGCGGGTCAGCGCCGACTGACCGTCCGGATCCGCAATCACGCGGTGCTGGCCGCTGTTGTCGCGGATTTTCTTCAGTGCTGCGTCCACTTCGACCCGGTCTTCGCGCAATTCGCCGGACAGCAGCGCCAAATAACGCTTGGACACCTTTCGCTGCGTAAAACACCGCTGCAGTTCGGCCAGGGCGGCGCGCGTGGCGGCAAAAACCACCAGCCCGCTGGTAGCACGGTCCAGCCGGTGAACCGGCCGCCAGGCCGGGTTCAGTCGACTCATCACATCGACCAGTCCGTAGCGAAGCCCGGAGCCCGCATGCATGGCCAGGCCGGCCGGTTTGTCGACGACACAATAGGACTCATTCTGACCCACAATTCGCTGCTTGATCCCGCCAACCAACTGCGCCGGCAGTACAGCATCGGATGGCGGCCTGGAGGCCACGGGCGGCACCCGAACCTCATCGCCGCAGCGCAGCTTTTGCATCGGCTTGGCCCGCCCGCCGTTGACGCGAACCTGGCCCGTCCGCACCAGACGATAGACCAGGCTGCGCGGCACGCCGTCAAGCAAGCCAAGCAGGAAATTGTCCAGCCTCTGACCGTCACGGTCTTTAGAAACCCGGACGTGGCGAACGGAATGTGGCTGTGTTGACGCGTTCATAACTATCGAATTGGCAACGATAGTGCTAACATAGCAGGGTTGGAGTGACTCAATCTGCCCATCGTCTTTCCCCTTCTATTGGAAAAGACCTTGCGCTCGGCAGCGTCATCAGACGGCCAAAAGGCTGCGCATCGGCAGGCGCTCGGACAACGAATGGTTTTTTCGGCCGGCTGCTTCGGCACCCGGACTGAACTCAACATCAAGCCCGTTCCCGGCTGCCGAATCTGAATTCTGGTCGGCCGAGATTGGTGAAGCAAGACATCTTGGCGCCCCGTGCCCGGCATGAGGCGGCGGTAGAGGTCGATCGCAAAGCGCGAGATGCAGGCTCGATCTGCCGTGAATGAATCCGCACAGCGTGGCGTTGATTTCTGCGCCACGAAACAATGTGTTGGGTCGCTTCGACACCTTCGGATTGGACAAGATGTCTCCGTCACCGGTTCCGGGCCGCAACGCGGCCGGAGCGGCGGAGGAAGTAATAAAAATGAAACGTATGCTGATCAACGCAACTCAGCCCGAAGAGTTGCGGGTTGCCATCGCCGATGGCCAGACCCTGCTCGACCTTGACATTGAAGTTCCTGCCCAGGAACAAAAAAAATCCAATATTTACAAGGGCCGCATTACCCGCGTAGAGCCCAGCCTCGATGCCTGCTTCGTGGAGTTCGGCTCCGAACGGCACGGCTTCCTGTCGATGAAGGAAATAGGCCGCGAGTATTTCTCTGAGGCAGCGCAAAAAGCCTTTGATGAAGGCAGCCGGGTTGACATCAAGGATGCGGTCAGCGCGCGACAGGAAGTCATTGTCCAGGTGGACAAGGAAGAGCGCGGCACCAAAGGCGCTGCCTTGACCACGTTCATCAGCCTGGCCGGCCGCTACCTGGTCCTGATGCCTAATAATCCGCGCGCCGGGGGCGTTTCGCGCCAGATCTCGCGTGATGAACGCAAGGAAATCCTCGATACGCTGAAACAGGTTGAAGTACCGGAAGGCATGGGCATGATCGTGCGCACCGCCGGCGTCGGTCGTGAACAGGAAGAGCTGCAGTGGGACCTCGATTACCTGCTGCAGCTGTGGACGGCGATACAGGCGGCGGCCAAGAGCCGTCCGGCACCTTTTCTGATCTATCAGGAGAGCAATCTCATCATTCGCGCCCTGCGCGACTACTTGCGTGAGGATATCGGCGAGATCCTGATCGACGACGATCGCGTTTTCGAGGATGCCCGCGAATTCATGCAGCAGGTCATGCCGCACAACCTGCGCAAACTCAAGACCTACAGCGACGACACCCCGCTGTTCTCGCGCTACCAGATCGAAAGCCAGATCGAATCGGCTTTTTCGCGCGAAGTTCGTTTGCCCTCTGGCGGCGCAGTGGTCATTGACCATACCGAGGCGCTGCTGTCGATTGACATCAACTCCGCTCGTGCAACCAAGGGCGCGGATATCGAAGAAACCGCACTGCAGACCAACCTCGAGGCGGCCGATGAGATTGGCCGGCAGTTGAGAATCCGCGACCTCGGTGGCCTGATCGTCATCGACTTTATCGACATGCTGAGCAAGGACGCACAGCGCGAGGTCGAAAACCGCCTGCGCGAGGCCATGCGCATGGACAAGGCCCGGGTTCAGATCGGTCGCATTTCGCGCTTCGGTCTGCTGGAGATGTCCCGCCAGCGCCTGCGCCCGTCGCTGGGCGAATCCAGCTCCATCACCTGCCCGCGCTGCGACGGGTACGGCTCCATCCGGTCGGTCGAGTCCCTGGCCCTGGCCATCCTGCGGCTGGCCGAGGAGGAGGTGATGAAGGATCACACCTCGCGGGTCATCGTGCAGGCCCCTACCGAGGTGGCGAACTTCCTGCTCAACGAAAAGCGCAGCGTCATGGCCGACATGGAGCGACGCAACAAGCTGCCGATTACCGTGGTCGCCAACCGCTGGCTGGAAACCCCGCGCTTTGAGATTCAGCGCCTGCGGACCAGCGAAACGCTGGACGAGCCCAGCTACGCACTTCCGGGCGCGGAAGAGCCCGAAACCGACACCACCTCCAGCAAGGCCAACGGTTCAGCAGGTGTCCGCCCGCCCGAAGCGGCGGTCAGCGGCATCCGGCCCAGCACGCCGGCGCCCGAGCGTCGGCCTGAACCCTCTCCGCTGGCCCGGTTCTGGACAGCGCTGATCGCCCGCCTGAAAAACCTCTTCTCCAGCGAGTCCGACCAATCCTCGAGCGGACGTCGCCAGCGCTCCGATCACAAGGGCCGCAAAACCACGCGATCCAACCGACCGAGCGACGGCACCAGGCGCACGCCGTCCCGCAACAGCCAGAACCAGGAGCCCAAAGGCCAGGGCAAGAAGAAGCGCAAGAAAAAGAAAAAACGCGCTGATGCGCAAAGCAGCCCGGCCGACAGCCCGCGTCAGGAAGCGTCCCAGACGCCATCTGACGACGCCAACGACAAACCACCGAGAAAAAAGCGGCGCCGGCGCGGCGGGAAAAAACGCCGCAGTTCAGCAAAGACTGACAATCAGCAGAGCGGATCCGATCAGGCGCAAGCCGCCGGTTCATCCTCAGTAAACAATCAGTCTCAGCCATCGCCGGGCCCTGCGGCACAACAGCAGGACTCTACGGGCAAAGGCTCAACCGGCTTGAAAACCACCCCGGCCCGTCTCAGTCATCAGTCCGAGTCGTCATTGCCGGCCAAAACTGAGTCGTCAGGTGCCGACAAGACCAAAGAGGAAAAGCCTCAAACGGAGACTCCGAAGGCATCCGAATCTCCGGGTGAGTCGAACAAGCCGATCAGGCAGGCACCGGCACCGGAAAAACCGGCCGAGGCCACGAAGAGCGCTGACGGCGGCCAGGCCATCAAGGGCGAAGACGGTATCTACAGGGTGGCTTCGGACTCGTCAAACCAAAGCAAGTCCTGAAACATCCCAACCCGCAGCATCGGAGCTGCGGGTTCTTCGGACGGGAATGTGCCCGCAGGCCTACACCGAAGTGTTAATGAGCTCGTGCCGAATCGCCAGCCGCAGCAGGTCTACCTCGCTGTTGACCCCCACCTTTTCGTAGATTCTGTACTTGTAGGTCGAAACGGTCTTGGGGCTGACCTTGAGCACCTCACCAATACGCGCGGGCTTCATCCCCTGCACCAGCATCAGGGTTACCTCGAGTTCACGCGAGGTCAGCTCCTGAAAAGGTGATTGAGGCGTGCCCGGCAACAGGGACAGCGCCAACTGCTGGGCAATCTCAGATCCGATGTATCGCTCTCCCCGGTGCACGGCATTGACCGCGGAAATCAACTCCTCGGCACTCGCGCCCTTGGTCAGATAGCCGCTGGCACCGATATCAAGAAGCCTGGCCGGCAAAGGCGGCTCGGAATGCGCGGTCAACACGATGACGCGGATGCCGGGTTGCGCCTTGAGGATGCGCTCAGTGGTTTCCAGCCCGGAAATACCGGGCAGACCGACGTCCATCAGAATCAGATCGGGTTCGAGCCGACGCGCCATGGCAATCGCCTCTTCGCCGCTGGAGGCCTCGCCGACCACCTCCACATCGGACATGGACCCCATAATATTCTGGATGCCAGTCCGGAACAATTCATGATCCTCAACGATCATCAACTTGATCATATCCAGTCCCCATACATGACCTAACCACAGACTTTAACCGAATTTTGCCGAGTGATGCGTCATTGTGTCCCTGCCTTGATGAACCAGTCGGGACGCTGACGGTCATTGGGGTACACTTTCGCGGCTAACTCAGTTGACTTGGAGACTCCCCAGATGAGATTGACTATGACCATTCGTGGCATCGTGCTGATTTGCGCCCTGAGCCTGGCAGGGGCCGCGCTGGCCGACAGCCGTGTGCTGCGAACCGAGTATCAGGCGATCAACCTGGAGCGTATTGCTGGCGACCTGGAACATCCTTGGGCCATCGACTTTCTGCCAGATGGGCGCATGCTGGTTACCGAGCGCCCGGGACGGCTCAACATCATTGACGCTGAAGGCAACATCACCCGCGTCAGCGGCACGCCAGAAGTCGCAGCGCTGCGTCAGGGCGGATTGCTGGAAGTACTGATCCACCCCGAGTTTGAAGACAACGGCTGGGTCTACCTGACCTACGCCAAGGCCGATGACTCCGGCATGACGGCCACGGCGCTGGCGCGCAGCCGCCTGCAGGACGGCGCGCTGCACGACCTCGAAGATCTCTATGTTCAGGAACGCTTCTCCGAACCCGGCCGCCACTACGGCTCCAAGCTGGCCTGGCTGCCTGACGGCACTTTGCTGATGAGCGTCGGTGATCGTGGTTCCGAGCCGCCGCGTGCGCAGGCACTGGATGACAGCGCCGGCACCCTCATTCGTTTGACCGAAGACGGCGGCATTCCCGATGATAATCCATTCGTCGGGCATGACGACGCGCTGCCTGAAATCTTCACCTACGGCAACCGCAACATTCAGGGCCTGATCGTGCACCCTGAGACCGGAGAAATCTGGAGTCATGAGCACGGGCCGCGCGGCGGTGACGAATTGAACCTGATGGAGCCGGGCGGCAACTACGGCTGGCCGGTGGTCAGCCTGGGCCGGAGCTACCGGACAGAGGATCGCTACTTCGAGGACACGGTCCGCCATCATCCAGACATGATCGACCCAGTCATCGACTGGACACCCAGCATCGCCGCCTCCGGACTGGCCGTCCTGGTTGACGACCACTTCCCGGCCTGGCAGGGCAACTTCCTGGCCGGCGGCCTGCGAACGCAGCAGATCCGCCGGGTTGTCTTTGAAGACGGTGTCCCGGTGCACGAAGAAGAACTGATCCGGGATGAAATCGGTCGAATCCGCGACGTCCGGGTAGGACCCGACAGCAACATCTACGTGGTCACCGACCACGCCGAAGGCGGGCTGTACCGGATTTCGCCGGCTGGCTGACCCATGCCCCTTCAGGCCGGCACGCGCCCCCCGGTTGTCGTACTGACCGGGGGCATCGCATCCGGCAAGAGTGCCGTTGCCGAGCGTCTGGAAGGCCTCGGCGCCCCCTTGATCGATACGGACGTGCTGGCGCGCGAAGCCGTCGCGTCCGGCACGCCCGGGCTGCGGGCGGTGGTTGATGCATTCGGAGCTGAAATTGCAAACGCCGACGGCAGCCTCAATCGACGTCGTCTGCGCGAGCTTGTGTTTTCCGATGCCGACGCTCGATGCCAGCTGGAGGAAATACTTCACCCCCTGATCGAAACTGCCGCCCGATCACGCATCAATGAGCTAAATGAGGCGGCGTATTGCGTGCTGGTCGTGCCGCTGTTGGTCGAAACCGGTCTTTTTCCGGATGCCGATGTGGTGGTCGTGGTCGATGTGCCGGAACGCGAACAGATCGCTCGCCTGTGTCGCCGCGACGGCCTGGATGAAGCCTCGGCTCAGCGTATGCTGGACGTTCAGGCCTCTCGCGAGCAGCGTCTACAGCATGCCGATGAGGTCATCAAAAACACCGGCTCCCTGGCGACCCTGGACCAGCAGGTCACTGAACTGCATCAGCGCCTGCTGGCCAGATTCTCCTGAGCGGCGTTACTACTTGACGCTACCCCGTTCACTCGTCCTCGTCGCTGGAGCGAGTGCTGGACTCGACCAGTTTTTTCTGTACGTCGGCCGGCACCGCCTCGTAGTGTGAGAACGACATGGTGTAGCGACCCTGTCCGCCGGTCAGACTCTTGAGCTCGGTGGGAAATTCGCTCAGCACCGATAACGGGACGGCCGCCTTGATCGACGTTGTGGTGCCGCTATGGCTGTCGGTGCCCTGAATGCGGGCGCGTTTGGCGGCCAGCGCGCCGGTTACGTCGCCCATGAAGGTATCGGGCACGGTGACTTCGAGTTCAACGATGGGCTCGAGAACCTGTGGACCAGCGTTGGCGATGGCGTCAAGAAATGCCTTGCGGCCAGCGACCACAAAAGCGATTTCCTTTGAATCAACGGCGTGGAACTTGCCGTCATAGACCACGACCTCCACGTCCTGTAGCGGGAAACCGGAGATGGCGCCCTCCTCCATTACCTGGCGCACGCCTTTCTCCACGGCGGGAATCAGGCTGGTCGGAATCGCGCCACCAACCACTTCGCTGGCAAAGCGAAAGCCCTCGCCGCGCCCGAGTGGGGCAATGCGCAGAAACACCTCACCGAACTGACCGGCCCCACCGGTCTGCTTCTTGTGCCGATGATGGCCCTCGGCGCGCCGGGTAATGGTCTCGCGATAGGCGATGCTGGGCGGCTTGGTCTCCACTTCCACCCCATATCGCGTATTCAGGCGCTCCAGCATGACCCGCAGATGCATTTCGCCCAGGCCGCGGACCACGGTCTCGTTCAACTCCTGATTCTGCTCCACCACAAAGCAGGGGTCTTCCTCGCTCAACCGCTCCAGCGATGCGGCCAGCTTCTGCTCCTGGCCGCGCGTTTTTGCCGACACCGCGACGCCAAACATCGGCTGCGGGAAGTCGACCGCCTTCAGGAAATAGTGATCCTCATCGTGCGAATCGTGCAGGATCGCGTCGTAATAAACCTCATCAACCTTGGCCACGGCGCAGATATCACCCGGCACGGCCACGTCAACCTCGTGGTGCTCCTTGCCGTGCATGCGGTAGAGATGCGAGACCTTGAACGGCTTGCGCCCGTCGCCGATGAACAATTGGGTGTCAGGACGAATGGTGCCCTGGTAGACCCGAAAAATCCCCAATTTACCGGCGTAGGGGTCGTTGGCAATCTTGAACACGTGCGCCAGCACGTTGCCGTCCGCATCGGGCTCCGGCGTGACACGCTCGCGTTCGGGACCCTTGCGAAACGGAGGCGGGTTGCCCTCAGCCGGATTTGGCAACAACTGCTGAGCCAGTCGCAGCAAGTGCTCACAGCCGGCGCCAGTCTGGGCCGAAGTGAAACAGATCGGGATGAGATTGCCCTGGCGCAGGGCCTTGCCAAAGGCCTGGTGGAGTTCCTCGGGGCTGATCTCCTCGCCCTCCAGATACTTGCCCATCAGTTCTTCATCGACTTCGACGACCTGGTCGAGAATCTCGGTATGGGCGTCGGCCACGGACAGAATGTCGGTGTCGCCTTCGGTGCGATAGAAGCAGTCGCGCACGGTGGTGAACTGTTCGGCCGGCAAGTTGATAGGCAGACACTGCGGGCCGAATTCCTCGCGAATCTCCCTGATCAGCGCCGGCAGGTCAACGTCGTCCATGTCCATGCGATTGATCACGATCATTCGGCACAGCTTGCGCTGCCGCGTGCGCCGCATCATGCTGCGGGTCGACATCTCGATGCCGGCCGCGGCGTTGATCACGATCACTGCGGTCTCGACCGCGCTCAACACCGACAGGGCCTGGCCACGGAAATCGGGATCGCCCGGGGTGTCGAGCAGGTTGATGGTGATGTCCTTGTAGGGGATAGTCACAAGCCCTGTCACCAGCGAATACTGGAACTTGCGCTCCAGCGGGTCGAAGTCGGTCGTCATGGTGCCGCGCTCGAGGTTGCCCATTTCACCGAGCATGCCGGCCTTGACCATCAGCGCGTCGACGAGCGATGTCTTGCCGGCGCCATCGTGGCCGAAAAAAGCGAGGTTTCTGATTTGTTCCGTGGTGTGCGCCGCCATCTTTTTCTCCGTGCTTGCTTGTACGTCTTCAGGAAGGGCCCCGAGGCTGTCTGTGCCGGGCCATGGGGTTCAGCAGGAATTCAGCCAAGCCTGGCTATCCTTGACCGTGACACTGGACATCGAATGTCGTCAAGCTTAACGAATCCGGCGTCGCGTATTGGAGTTTTCTGACCGCCCATATGCTGATTGTGAGTTGACCGCTCTTAAAGGAGAACCAAGATGCTAGCCAGAATCACGACCCTTGCAGCCCTCGTCATGACCGCAGGCCTGGCCCATGCTGGCGGCGTTCAGTACAAGACCGTACCGGTTGTCGAGGTCGAACCCCGCTACTCGGTCACCCGCACACCGGTCGAGCGCACCGTGTGCTGGGACGAAAAGACCTATCAGCGCACTCCGGACTCACGGCGCTCATCGACGCCCACCGTGGTCGGCGCGATCATCGGCGGCGTCATCGGTAATCAGTTCGGTGGCGGCAGCGGCAACAAGGCTGCCACAGTCGCAGGTGCAGCCCTGGGCGGCTCGATTGGACGGGACGCTTCCCGCGCCAACCAGCCGGCACGCTACACGCCTTCGTATGAAGAGCGCTGCACGATCCAGCGAGACTATCGGGAAGAGTCGGTGATCACGGGGTATCGGGTGTCCTACCTGGTCGACGGCACGGTTCACCAGACCCAGATGCGCCATCACCCGGGTGACAGCCTGCGGGTGCGTGTTTCGGTCACGCCGGTACCCTGATCAAGCTTTAGCCTCAGCGCTGAATCCAACGGCCCCGCCGCGGCGGGGCCGTTTTGCGTCTGGCTAATGGAGAGTTCGCGCAGCGTGAGAGCGAAGTTCGTCCAGCGTGGCGTATTCCAGCGCGGCCTCATGAGTGGCCTCCAGCACGACCCGCGGCGCGCAGCCGGCGCGCAGGGCTTCCACCCAGCGAGCCGCACACAAACACCACTGGTCGCCCGGCTTCAGACCGGGGAAACCGAACTCGGGGCGGGGGGTGCTCAGGTCATTGCCGCGCTGACGGCTGAAGTCCAGGAAATCAGCCGTCACAACGGCGCAGACCGTGTGGCTGCCCCGGTCCTCGGCCGAGGTATTGCAGCAACCATCGCGAAAAAAGCCGGTCATCGGATCGCGGCTGCAGTCCTGCAGCGCCTCTCCTAGCACGTTGATGCTGTCTGCCTTGCGCGTCATGGCCGTTTTCCTAGTCCAGTCGGTAGTCGATGGCATACGGCGGCGGGTCACCGCCCTCGCCTTTCAGATAATGATCCATCCAGCGCATCAGGCGCAGGCTGTAATCCCAGCGCGACGCGGCGCGCTGGTTGCCGTGGCCTTCGCCGCGATAGAACACCAGCCGCACCGGCGGCGGATCATCCTGCAGCACCAGATAGCGGTACAGGATTTGCGACTGAGTCGGGTGCACGCGCGGATCGGCGTCACCATGCAGGATCAGGATCGGCGTTTGCGCGTTCTGCACGTGGTAGATCGGACTGGCATCGCGGTACAGATCCCAGTCCTCCCACGGCCAGGTCAGGTAGTGGACCAGGTAAAGCTCTTGCGGAATATCGGAAGTTCCCAGCATGGAGATCTTGTCCGAGATCCCGACGTTCATCACCGCTGCCGCAAAGCGGTCCGAGTAATAGGTCGCGCCCCAGGCCGAGGCGTATCCGCCATAGGAACCGCCGGTAATGCCGACGCGGTCGCCGTCAACCAGTCCGCGCTCGATCAGATAATCCACGCCGTCGACCAGGTCGCTGAATTCTTCGCGCGCCGGTCGGCCCTGCGAGGTCAAGGCGAACTCCACGCCGCGCCCGGTGCTGCCGCGATAGTTGGGATAAAACATGAAATAACCTTCAGCGGCAGCATGCTGGGCCGGCAGGTTGTAGCTGGTCAGCCAGCCGTTGGAGTAATGCGCCTCAGGGCCACCGTGAACGGCCAGAATCAGCGGATAGCGTTCGCCTTCTTCGTAATCGAGCGGCCAGAACAACATGCCCTCGATTTCAAGGCCGTCGGCTGCCGGATGACGAACGACTTCCTGCCGGGCCAGCTCGACATCCGCCAGCCAGTCGTTGCTGACTGTCAGCCGCTCGACCGGGCTGCCGGCCTCGTCTGCGGCATAGACTTCGCGCGGATGCGACGGCGTATTGACCGGAAAGGCCAGGCGACCGTTGTCGGCCACCGACAGTCCATCAAAGATCACGCCTTCGTCGTGATACAGCGTGACCTGGTCACTGCCGTCCACGGCAATATGGCCGACGCGGGCCTCGACGCCTTCATGGCTGATAAACAGCACCCGATCGCCGTACCAGTCCACATGCCAGACATGCCCTTCCAGGTCCGGCAGCAAGTTCAGCCACTCGCCGCCGTCGCGGCCGGCCACCATCAGCCGGCCCTCGCGGGTGTCTTCGATCTTGTCGGTGGCGATGAAGGCAAAGTGCCCACCATCCGGGCTCCACGCGCTATGGCCGCGCTTGCCGGGGCTGTCGATTCGG
>SKIE01000202.1 GCA_007116585.1 Wenzhouxiangella sp.
GAAGCCACGTTCTATGGTTGAGACCAAGCCACTCGTTTAGACTCTTGTGCCAATGGGACATCATTCACCGACCTGCGCTACTGCTCACTCTCACGAGCCGTCCGATGTGCTGATCATCGGCGGCGGTCTGGCCGGGCTGGTCACGGCGCTGGAGCTGGTGCGCGGCGGTCAGTCGGTCACGGTGGTCGATCGCGATTCACCAAAGCGACTGGGCGGACTGGCGCTGTGGGCCTTCGGCGGCATGGCGCTGGTCGGCACACCGCTGCAGGCGAGAATGAAAATCCCCGACAGCCCGCAGCGCGCGCTGGCCGACTGGCTGCGCTTCGGCGAGCTGGACCGGAGTGATCGCTGGTCGCTGGCCTGGGCGGAGCGCTACGTTGAGCGCTCGCGGGCCGATGTCCACGACTGGCTGGTGGCCGAAGGCCTGAAGTTCATGCCGGCGGTCAACTGGGTTGAGCGGGGTCGCTTCGGCGACGGCAATACCCTGCCCCGTTATCACCTGTTGTGGGGCACAGCTCGCGAGCTGGTTCAGCGCGTGCTCGCCGGGCTTGAGGCAGCCGACTCAAACGCACGCATTGAGATCATCCATCGCCATCGAGTCATCGCCCTGGAGCATGCAGCCGGGCAGATCAGCGCTGCTGTGGCTGTCAATGAGGACAGCGGCGAAGAGACGACATTCAAAGCCTCGCGGGTCGTGCTGGCCATGGGCGGCATCAACGGGTCGCATGCGCAGTGTCGGGCGAACTGGCCCGCCGACCTGCCGCAGCCGGCGGAAATGCTCAACGGCGCCCATCCATTCGCCGACGGACAGCTGCACAAGTTCACCGAAGAGCACCTCAACGGGCAGGTCGTCAACCCCGGCGCAATGTGGAACTATGCAGCGGGTTTCCGGCATCCGTATCCCGAGTTCGACGGCCATGGCCTGTCGACCATTCCGTGCAAATCCGCGCTGTGGCTGGATCACAGCGGCCGCCGCATTGGCCCTGAGCCGCTGGTCACCGGCTTCGACACCAACTGGCTGTGCCGGCGCGTGGCCGAGCAGGACAAGCCCTGGACCTGGCACCTGCTCAACTGGCGCATTGCGGCAAAGGAATTCGCCATCTCCGGAGCCGAGCACAACCCGCATATCCGCGACATCCGCCTGCTTCCGTTTTTGAAAGAAACGCTGCTGGGCAATCATCGTCTGGTGCGGCAAATGCAGCGCGAGAGCGACGATGTGCTGGTGGCCGATACGCTGGAACAACTGGCCGGCAAGATGAACGCCCTGACCCGCTCGCACGACATCGACCCGGCCGTGCTCGAAGCCACGGTCGATGCCTTCGACGCCAACTTCGCCAAAGACGGCAGCCTGCACAATGATGCCCAGATCCGCATGATCGAGCACGCGCGGCGTTGGGCCCCGGACAAGCTTCGCACCTGCAAACCGGCACCGCTGAAGAAGAAAGGCGCCGGGCCGTTCATTGCTTTGCGCATGCAGTTGATCACCCGCAAAAGCCTGGGCGGCCTGCGCACCGATTTATCCAGCCGCGTGCTGGACGGCAGTGACCAGGCCATTTCAGGCCTCTACTGCGTGGGCGAAGCGGCCGGTTTCGGCGGCGGCAACTGCAACGGCAAGCGCTCGCTGGAAGGCACGTTTCTGCCTGGCTGCATCCTGACCGCCCGGGCCGCCGCCCGTTCGATCCTGGACGGCGATTGAGGATGCCCGCATGATTCGATCCATTCCCACCACACCGGATGATTACCGCCGCGAGGCCGAACGGCGCCTGCCGCGCTTTCTCTACGATTACTACGCCGGCGGTTCGGGTTGCGAGCAGACCATGGCGGCCAACATCGCTGACTGGCGCGAGGTGAGCCTGCGTCAGCGCGTGCTGGTTGATGTCGACAAAATTGATACCGCCCGCACGATGGCTGGCGAGGACTGCGCCATGCCGCTGGCGCTGGCGCCGATCGGACTGGCCGGCATGGCCGCGCGCCGCGGCGAGCTGCAGGCCCTGGCCGCAGCCGAGGCGGCAGGGGTGCCGTTTACCCTGTCGACCGTCGGCATCTGCGGTCTCGAAGAACTGGCCCAGGCGGCCACCAGGCCGTTCTGGTTTCAGCTCTACATGATCCGCGAGCGGTCCGTGGTCGCCAAAGTCATCGAGCAGGCCTGGGCCGTGGGCTGCCGCACGCTGATCCTGACCGTAGATCTGCCGCTGCCGGGCCCGCGTCACCGCGACACGCGCAACGGCCTGGCCGTGCCGGGCCTGCGGCCAAAGTTGCTGAAAGTACGCCAGCTCATCACCCGACCGGGCTGGATCTGGGATGTGGCCCTGCGCGGTAAACCCATGACCCTGGGCACCATGAACCCCTACGTTGCTGCTGCCAGCGATCCCAACGCTTTCCGTCAGTGGATCGACGCCCAGTTCGACCCGCGCATCACATGGGACGATGTGGCCTGGGTGCGCGACCAGTGGCCGGGGCGCCTGCTGCTGAAAGGGATTCTTGATGCCGAAGATGCCGAGCGCTGCCTGGAAATCGGCGCTGACGGGATGATCGTGTCCAACCACGGCGGCAGACAGCTCGACGGTGTGTCCTCAACCGCGCGCAAGCTGCCGGAGATTGTCCGCACCGTCAATGGACGCAGCGAAGTGCTGGTCGACGGCGGCATTTCCGGCGGCATCGATATCTACCGCGCGCTGGCACTCGGCGCGAGCGGCGTGATGGTAGGCCGGGCCTGGGTGTTTGCCCTCGCCGCCGCCGGCCAGACCGGCGTCGAGCGCATGCTCGCCGGCTGCCGGGACGAGCTGCGCCTGGCCATGGCCCTGACCGGGGTGACTCGAACCGAACACATTGGCCTGGACTGTCTGGACCAGGCCAACTCAAGCGCAGCGGAGACCTGATATGCCCAACGGCGCCCAAGCCCTGATGCAGACCCTGGCCGATGCCGGTATCGAAGTCTGTTTTTCCAACCCCGGCAC
>SKIE01000338.1 GCA_007116585.1 Wenzhouxiangella sp.
CTGCCTGCCTGACACTGGCGGGAATCCAGGCACAGGTCGCGAACGCGCAGTTCAGGCGCCGTCTCGACCCAACCCTGCAGCAGCTCGCTCAGCCGCATGCCGTCTCCGATCGCACTCATGACGAGGCCTCCAGCGAAGCAACCAGGGTCGAGAGATCGTCCGGAGCCACGTTGAACAGGCGCAGGGCAGCGCCCATGATCTCGCCAAACACCGGCGCGGCCACCTGACCGCCGTAGAACCGTCCGCCGCTTGGCTCATTGATCACGACCACAGCGGCCAGTTCAGGACGGCTGGCAGGCGCAAACCCGGCGAAACTGGAGATATAGCGTGACTCGTAACCGCCCGCGCCCACCATGCGCGTGGTACCGGTTTTTCCAGCCACCCTGAATCCAGGCACCCGCGCCAGCGTGCCGGTGCCTTCGGGCCCGGTTGCCGCTTCAAGCATGTCGGCCAGTTCGCGCGCCAGCGCGGGGTCCATCACCGACTGAATGGGGTTGTCTGCACCAATGATGAAACTGGGCTGATGGAGCCGGCCGTCGTCGGCAATCGCGCCGATGGCGCGAACCAGCTGCAGCGGTGTAACCGACAGCCCGTAACCGTAGGAAAGCGTCGCCTGCTCCAGCTTGCGCCAGCGCTCGAAATCGCGCAAGACCCCAGCTGATTCGCCTGGGAAACCGGTACCGGTCACGGAGCCGAAGCCCAGGCGCGAATACATGCCCCACAGGTTGCGGGCATCCATCGACAAGACCAGCTGAACCACGCCAACGTTGGAAGACTTGACCAACAGGCCCTCGACCGTGGTCGGGCCGAAATCGCGCACGTCACGAATAGTGTGGCCAGATACGCGCATGGTGCCGGGTGAAGTGTCGATCGGCATCGAGGGATGGGCCAAACCGGCTTCCATCGCCGCCGCCACGGCAAACGGCTTGATCACCGAACCCGGCTCAACCACATCGGTCATGGCTCGGTTGCGCATGCCCTCACCAACGGCGCGAGTGGATGCATTAGGGTTATAGGATGGAAAGTTGACCATGGCCAGGATTTCCCCGTTGGTCACATTCATCACCACGGCGCTGCCGGATCGGCCTCCGACCTCCTGCACGCCCGCTTTGAGAGCGCGGAAGGCCAGATACTGCAGGCGCCGATCGAGCGTGAGTTGCAGGTCGCGACCGGGCCGGGCATCGCGGATCAGCTCGACATCCTGGACGATGCGGCCAAGACGATCCTTGATCACGCGCTTGGAGCCCGGCTCGCCCTGCAGCCAGGCGTTGTAGGCCAACTCCAGACCCTCCTGGCCGATGTCATCAATGTTGGTCACGCCCAGTACCTGGGCACTGACCTCGGCGGTCGGATAGAAGCGGCGGTACTCACGGCGCAGGAACACACCCGGTATCCCAAGCTCGCCGACCTGTTCAGCCAGATCCGGATGGACCCGGCGCCGAAGCCAGACGAATTCACGGTTGGCGCGCTGTGTCAGTCGGCGTTCCAGCGCATCGGCCGGCGTATCCAGCAGTTGGGCCAGTTCCGGCAGGCGATCTGCGGCCTGCAGCAGCTCGCCCGGGTGGGCCCATACCGAGTCAACCGGCGTGGATACCGCCAGCGGCTCGCCGTGCCGATCCAGGATATTGCCGCGCACGGTCGGGATGGCGACCTGGCGCAGGAAGCGCGCCTCACCCTGGCTCTGCAGAAAGTCGGTGTCGGTGATTTGCAGATTGACCGCCCGCGCCATGAGCACACCGCTGGCCAGCAGCATGATCCCGGCCGTCAGCCAGACGCGGAGGCGTGAACCGTTTTGAGGCCTGGCGTCGTTCATCGGGCCTCCACCAGCACGCCGGACCGCTCGGGCCGGCCCATGTTGAGTTGATCCCGCGCTTCGCGCTCGACTCGACCGGCCTCGGCCAGCCAGGCCTGCTCAAGCTGCAGCCGGCTCCACTCGACGTTGGCATCGTCGCGCTCATGACCGGCCTGCTGCAGTGCCGCGAAGATCTGGCGCGACTCGTGCCGCAGCGCGACCACGCCAACCGCTGAGCCCAGCAGAGCGACCAGCAACAACAGAAAGACCAGCCAGCGCATCATGCCGCGATCTCCAGCTTTTCAGCCACGCGCATGCGCGCACTGCGGGCGCGCGGATTCTGCCGGCATTCGTCAGCGTCCGGCCGCACCAGCTTGCCAATCAGGCGCAGACGCGGCTCAAACGGCTCGGCGATGGGCCGCCGGCGAGAGGCCGCGGGCGGTTTGGCCAGCCGTGCCCAGGCTTGCTTGACGCGCCGATCTTCCAGCGAATGAAAGCTGATAACCACCATGCGCCCGCCCGGCGCCAGCAGTTCCAGGCCCTGCTTGAGGATATTGTCAAGCGCGCCGAGTTCGTCATTGATATGTATTCGGATTGCCTGGAAAGTCCGCGTCGCCGGATGACGTTCCGAATGTGCCCCGCCGCTGGCCGCAGCCACCACCGAGGCCAGGCGGGCGGTCCCGTTGATCGGCTCTTCGGTGCGGGCCCTGACGATGGCGCGCGCAATCCGACGGGCGTGACGCTCTTCACCGTATTCGCGGATGACATGGGTCAGTTGATCCTCGTCGGCGCGGTTCAGCCAGGTCGAGACCGGCTCGCCGGAGTGCGGGTCCATGCGCATGTCGAGCGGGCCGTCTTCGCGAAAACTGAAACCACGCTCAGCGGCATCCAGTTGCGGCGACGACACGCCCAGGTCCAGCAACAATCCATGCACCAGCCCGGCTACGCCGTGGTCGCTGGCAACCGCAGCCAGCTCGCTGAAACTGGCATGGCAAATCGTCACGCGCTCATCTCCCGCAAAGCGTTGTCGGGCGTGCGCGATGGCGGCTGGATCACGGTCCACAACAAACAGGCGTCCGTCCGGCCCGAGGCGATCGGCAATGGCCTGGCTGTGGCCACCGCGACCATAGGTGGCGTCGATCACCACGGCATCGGCGGC
>SKIE01000031.1 GCA_007116585.1 Wenzhouxiangella sp.
CCAGCACGTGGGCGGCACCGCCCATGTCCTTTTTCATCAGCACCATGCCGGCGCCCGGCTTGATGTTGAGACCACCGGAGTCGAAAATCACGCCCTTGCCGACCAGCGCCAGCGGCGGCGCATCAGGATCGCCCCACTGCAAGCGGATCAGACGAGGCGGTCGGCTTGAGGCCTGCCCCACCACGTGGATGGCCGGGAACTCACGCTCCAGCCGCTCCCCGGCAATCACCTCAAACTCGGCCGAGTGCGCCGCTGCAAGCGCCGCTGCCGCTTCTGCCAGCTCGGCCGGCCCCAGATCAAGCGCCGGTGTATTGACCAGATCGCGCACGTAGCCCGAGGCATCGACCAGCGCTTCCAGCTCGGCCCGCTGGGACTCGGGCACAATCAGCCGCACCGCGCGCCCGCGCTGTTCCTTGTAGCGATCAAAGCGATAGCCACCCAGGCCGAATCCAATGCGCGCACGCTGCACCTCTTCGGTCGTCCAGTCAGGCTCGAAACGATAGTCACCATCCGGCAATACCGCCGGCAAATGCGCCAGGGCCCACAGCCGGTCTTCCGGCTCTCTCCCGCTGATCACACAACCCAGAGCACCTTCGGCATCCGGGACTGCCAGCCAGCAGCCGCGCTCGGGCCGAAAGCCACTGGCTTTGACCCAGTTCGCCTGCCCGGCATCGGCCGTTTCCAGCCACGACGCCAGGCCCTCGGCGTCCAGGGAATGGATGGGAACGGCAGACGCGGATTCGATGATGAACATGGCTTTTTCAGTTACTGGGGATTCGATCGTTAGGATACCGCAGCCGGGCGCGAGAACCGGGCGCCCAACCAGGCCGCCAGCAAGTAAAAGCCAGCCAGCAACCAGAGCTGCAGCTGCGCCGGGCGAACTTCATCGAGAGACGCGCCCATTTGGTAAACGCGGACAAATCCGTCAATACCCGGCGTTGACGGAATCAGCTGCCCCAAGGCCACGAGCCAGATCGGCATGATCTCAGCCGGCCAGGCAAAACCGGCCAGAAAGATGGCCGGAACGCTGACCATCATCATGAGTTGCATGGCAGTCTCACGCGAACGGAACAGCTGACCCAGCGCGAGCCCCAGAAACGTCACGGCCAGAAAAAACGGCAGCAACAGCCAGTAGACATCGCGCATCCGACCAAAGCGCGGGAAGTCATAGACCTGATAAACCACCAGCAGAAAAAAGCCCAGCAGCACGGCCATCAGCAGCACGTAGGCGCCTGACTGGGCGAGCAATTCGCGCAAACCGGCTGCTCGCGCCAGGCCCTGCTCGCGCCGACCGGCGCCCATCATCCCGATACCGATCAGAAAAGTCTGCTGCAGAATCAGGATCAGCACCGCCGGCACGATGTAGTTGGCGTAGCCGCCATCCGGGTTGAACAACTCATGCAGGTCGACCGCCAGCGGTTGGGCCAGGGTATCGGCCAGCAACGGCGGGCGACCGTCGGCCAGCTTGCGCTCGCGCACAATCTCGCTGCTGAAGTCCTGTACAGCGTTGGACATCCCGGTCACGGTCTGCGAGTACAGCACCATGAAGGCGGCGTTGCCGAACGCGCCGACCTGCACCGGGCGCTGGCGCAAAACGTCGCGCCCGAAGTCCGGCGGAATGACCAGCATGCCCGCCGCCTGCATGTCGCGCAGCTTCTGCTCGGCGCCGCGCGACTCATGCACCACCTCGATCACGCGGACCTGCTCGGCGGCATCGACCCGGCGAATCAGCGCCCGACTGTGGGCACTGCCGTCCTGATCAACCACGATGACCGGCAACCCCACGGCGACCTGAGCCTGGTATGGCAGGGGATAAAACAGAGCGTAGAAGATGCTGCCGCCAATAATGATCAGGACCACGCCGCGATCACTCAAAGCGGCACGCAACTCAGCCAGCATGATGCGCACAGTCTGCATCAGCGCGCACCCCACAGGCTTTCGTCATTGAACAGGCGCTGCCAGCGCTTCATCACCAGCAGCGGCAAGGCCACAAACGGCATCAGCCACAACAGGTGCTGCAGGCTGACTGCCACCGACGAGCCCATCGCCACTTGCGCTGTCTGCAAGTGCAGATAGTGTCCCAGCGGCAGCAACTGCGACCAGAACGTGGCAAAGCCTTCCATGGCCTCGGCCGGAAAAGTCATGCCGGAATAGGCGAAAGCAGGGCTGATCACCACGCTGGCCACGCTGGTGGCCATGCGCAGGTTGCCGAACAGACCGGCCAGAAACACCCCCAGACCCATGCAGGCAGCCGTCAGTGCGACCCAACCGCCCAGCCACAGTCCGGCATGACCGCGCACCTCCAGCCCCAGGACATGAGCCGAGAGCACCAGCAGAACGATGCCGGCCATCGAAAACCATACAAAGTACGGCAACAGCTTGACCAGCAGCGCCCACCACACCCGGCCACGGGCAGCGTGCAGCCAGTCGCCGGCTGTGCCCTCGCGCAGTTCTCGTCCAGTGACGTCAATCACGACAATGACGACCACGATGTGCAGCAAGGTCACAATCAGCGGCAGAGCCAGAAAGCGGGCAAAGTCCAGCCCCGGATTGAACAGCGGGTGATTTTCCGTGCGCACCGGCGGAAACACGCCCTGGGCCAGACCAATGCCGGCACCCACCGTACCAATGGCGGTGCGAACCTCGCGCATGATCACGTTACCTGCGGTCAGCGACTGGCGGTTGTAGTACAGCTGCACCCGAGGCGCTTCACCGCGCAGCACGTCCCGATGAAGATCAGGCGGCAGGGCGACGACGGCAAACACCTCACCGCGGCGCACGCTGCTTCCTGCCGCCTGCAAATCGGCAGGAAAGGCAAGGACGCGTATGCCCGGCGTTGCGTCCAGGGCCCGGACGATCTGGCGCGACAACGGGCTGTGATCGTAGTCCAGCACGGCCACAGGCAACTCGGTCGGCGCGCGCTCGACGAACAGCGCGATCAA
>SKIE01000294.1 GCA_007116585.1 Wenzhouxiangella sp.
CCAGCACTTCTTCAGCGCGGACACCCAGGCTTTCCATGGTGCTCAGCCAATCATCGGCGTCTTGCCCGCTGTCCCCGGAAGCAATCGATTCCAGCAGGCGCATCTGAAGATCTCGGGCATCAATCCGGTTGGTCAATGCCTGAATACGCAGCTCCAGCGAGCGGATGCGTTCCTCAAGCTCACGCGCCCGCGGCTGGAGCTGCTCAGCACCGCGCACGGTACGAAGCGCCATCCCGCCCAG
This sequence comes from Wenzhouxiangella sp., assembly GCA_007116585.1. The sequence goes on from SKIE01000294.1 coordinate 242, forward strand.
CACCACGTCGGGACCGCTGCGCACCGCAAGCTGAACCGAGTCCGGGACCAGCTGCATCGGCAACTGATCGATCAGGAGTTCGTCTTCGCCACCGGCCAGTTCGATCTGAATCAAGCGCGTGACTTCAGCCCTGTCCGGGTACACCGTGACCGCCTCGATGCTCTGATCCCGGGCAACTGCGCAGACGCTGAAGGAAAATCCGAAAAATATCGCAAAAAACCAGGACAACGCTTTCATGGCCAGCTCCATTTTTGTGCCTTAACCCGATGGTCATTGTCGCACCTCCGCGAGCCGCACCGACAGCAGCGCCAGCGGCTATACTTCGCCCGCCACCTGCGGCGGTTCGAACAATCCGGAGACAACTCGCTTGGCCACGCCGCCCCCCGATCTGCTGGCATCAACCGGTTTGTCGCCGGAGCATCTGGACAAAATGGCCGAAGCGCTGGTAGACACGGGCTGGTGGTACGGCGACGATGTCATTCCTCCTGAGCTGCAGCGGCCCCTGCGGCAGGAAGTCCAGGCGCTGGCCCGGGCCGACTCCCTGGCGCGCGCCGGCGTGGGGCGCGAAGAAGATTTCCAGATTGACCGCAGCGTTCGTCGAGACCGGATTCACTGGCTCAGGCGTGAAAGCGCCGCCCAGGACCAATTCCTGACACTGGCCGAACAGATGCGCCAGGGGCTGAACCGACGACTGTTTCTGGGCCTGTTCGAGTTCGAAGCCCATTTCGCCCACTACCCGCCGGGCGCCTTCTATCGACGGCATGTAGACAGCTTCCGGGGTGCAGCCAACCGCGTGCTATCAACGGTGACCTACCTCAACCATGCTTGGGAAGACGGGGATGGCGGCGAACTGATGCTGTATGCGGAAAACTCGGACGAGACGCTTGCGCGGATTGCTCCGGTGGGCGGGCGCATGGTCATTTTCCTGAGTGAAGAACTACCCCATGAAGTGCTGCCGGCTCGGCGCGACCGCTACAGCATTGCCGGCTGGTTCCGACTCAACGCATCGATTCAGGGCCAGATCGACCCGCCCCGTTAGCCAACAGGCAGCTCCCTTCAGGTGGAAGGCTCCGTTATGGCGCCATCGGCGTCGTTTTCGTCGTTTTCCAGCACCGGATCAATGCCGCCTTCGCCAGGTGCTTCGACCGGGATGGGCTCGTCGAGCACATCCTCGGGCAAAGCGCGGACCGGCTCACCGAAATACTCCAGCCGGCGCTGCTCGCGTGAGCGCTCGTTTTCGAACTGGATTTCCAGGGTGAAAGTCAGACGCCAATCAGCCCCGCGCTTGCCGGTCTCCAGATCGAGGGGCCAGGCTCTTTCGGGCTGGATTTCGTAGAACAGCCAGGGACGGGCAAACTGCCGTCGGAAACGCAGGGCGGCGAAATACTCTTCGGTATCAAACCGCGGGCTGGTGTAGCCAAAGGCTCCGACTTCGCTGCGCAGCGCCGTGCGCAAGTCAAGCTGGCGGAAACCGATGACCGACGTGCGCCAGTCCACACCATCCGACCCTTCTGAGAAGGTGCCCTTGCCGGTCCAGCGGATCAGGCGATCGCGACCCGGCAGCCATTCCCAGTCCACTCGGGACGTTGTGCCAAAGCCGTCGGCGCGCTCCCAGAACACGCTTTGCGTTGCCCGGACCAGCGTGTTCTCAGTCAACCCACGAACCTGCCGATAGCGCGCCCGCACGCGCGGGTTCAGGGCACCGCTGCTGACCCGGATGGTGCCGTCAAGATCCAGCTGTGAGCGAGCTCGCTCACTGGCGATAAAGCGCAGACCCAGTCGGGTCCGATCGTCCTCGGCCGCCCCAGGGCCGTCGCGCAATTCCCCGCTCAGATCCTCGTCGCGCGAGACCAGCAGGCGGACGCGTTCGGAAACGCGCGGTAGTTCAATGTTGGCCCGCACCCGCAGACCGTAGCTCCAGCCCTCCGACTGATCCCACTCCAGTGCGTTACGCATCCGAAAAAACGTGCCGACCGGGGTTTCTTCCAGCGCGCGCGGGTCACCGAAAAAACCGTCAAACCAGGCCGCCGGCTCGCACAGTCGCTGGCTCATGTAGGCGTGGGTGCGGTCGAGCCAGCTCTCGGGGCGGTCCAGATCGTCGCGGCAATGCAACTCTATCAACCGCTCCTGGCGGTCTTCACGCTGCTCACGATCGTTCCCGGTCCGGTTTGATGTCGTGTCGTCGGTTTGCTGTTCGGATGCCAGCACCCAGGCTGTGCTCGATAACCAGACTAGCGCCGAAACTGCCAATTTGCCCACCGCATCCATCGCCGAAGATTAGCAGGAAATTTGCTGCGTGAGCGGGGTTTGTCACTACGTTGTGCCAGCCGATGAGCCCTGAACTGGCTCGGACGCAGCCACGTCCTGGCGGCCCTGCCCAACCAGCAGCCGCAGCAGCCAGTTGGTAGCGTTCTGCACAATGACATACAGGCAAGGAATCAGGAACAAGGTCAGCAGCATGGCGGTCAGCAAACCGCCAATCACGGCAATCGCCAGCGGCTGCATCAGGTTGGCACCCGAGCCCATGCCGACGGCCAGCGGCACCATGCCGGCCACTGTGGTTAGCGTCGTCATGAGAATGGGCCGCAGACGAATCCCGCCGGCCTCGACCACGGCATCAACTGTAGCCAAGCCGCGTCGTCGCCCGCGCTCGATGTACTCGACCAGCAGGATAGCGTTGTTGA
>SKIE01000342.1 GCA_007116585.1 Wenzhouxiangella sp.
CTGCACGTCCATCTTGACCACGATCACTGCCTGGAAACCAATATCCTGCGCGGCTCGCTGAGCCGGGTGCGCGATTTCGCCCAGCAGTTCATCGCCCGCCGGGGTGTGCGCCACGGCGACCTGCATGTGGTGCCGGTCAAGGTCGAGACCGACGCTCACAGCCACGGCGACCACAGCCACCACCACGAGCACATCACGCCACACGAATGATTGGCTCGAATTGACCGGGATCAAATTGGGTGTGATAACTTTGTTTATTATTCATACCTGACTTGATACCTGGAGCGGTAACATATGTCCATCCCGTCCTCGGGCGCTGCCGCCGCGCTGCGCCCGCTTGGCCTTGCGATTGCCCTGACCCTGGCCGGCGCAGGCCATACGGCAGAGGCCACCGACGCGACTGACGGCGAGCAGATACTCGACACCATCCTGGTCACCATCGGCCGGGTGCTGCAGCCCGAGCAGCAGGTCATTGCCCCGGTCAGCGTCATCGGCCGCGACGACATCGAGCTGCGCCAGGCCGGCGACCTGGGCGACCTGCTCTACGGCATTCCCGGTGTGACCGCCACGCAGGGGCCGCGACCTGAGGCCTTTGTGCCGAATATCCGCGGCCTGGGCGAAGCGCGCGTGGTGCTTCGCATTGACGGCGCGCGTCAGAACATGGCCATCCGTCACCGCGCCCAGACCCTGATTGACCCCGCCCTGCTGGAGCGCGTCGAGGTCCTGCGCGGCCCCGCCTCCAGCCTCTACGGCAGCGGCGCTACCGGCGGCGTCATCCTGTTTGAGACGCTGGACGCGGCCGGTTTCCTCGACCCCGGTCAAGCCGTTGGCGGACAGGCCAGCCTCGGCTATCGCAGCAACAATGACGCCTGGATCGGTTCGGCCACTTTGGCCGGGCAGGCCGGTGATTTCGGCCTCATCACCAGCGTGACCCAGCGCAAGACCGACGACTACGAAGACGGCGACGGCAACACCCTGGCATTGACCGAAAGCGATCTGACCAGCGGCCTGATCAAAGGCAGCTGGCGTCTGGACGATGTCCAGCACGTCAGCCTGACCTACTTGGGCCTGGTCGACAACAGCCCCAGCCTGACCACGGCAGATCGGCCCACCGGGGACGTCATCGACCGCAGCACACGTCAGCAATCGACCAGCCTGCGCTACCAGCTCGACCCGGCCAGCGACTGGCTGGACATGGACGCGGTGCTGTACTGGAGCAAACTGATGTTCGATGAGCGGCCGGTTACAGCCGGGCAGACCCGCAGCGAGAACAGCGTCAGCACCGTCGGGCTGGATCTGAGCAACTCCAGCCGCCTGCAAACCGGTGCGATCAACCACACGCTGACCTACGGTACCGAGCTGTACCGCGACATTCAGCGCGGCTTGCGCGACGGCCAGCCGGCACCGCAGTTCAGAGGCTCCAGACGCGAAACCATCGGCCTGTTTGCGCAAAACACGGCCGAACTGACCGAGCGCCTGGATCTGGTGCTGGGCCTGCGCTACGACGATATCGACTCCAGCCCGGACGAAGAAGGACTCACGGCCGATTCCGTGTCGCAGACCTCGTTCCAGGCCGGCGTGCTGTTTGACCTGAGCCAGGACTGGGCCCTGACCGCGTCGCTCAACGAGTCCTTCCGCGCCCCGGCCCTGCGCGAACTGTTCATCGGCGGCCAGCACTTCCCCGGCAATTTCTATGTTCCCAACCCGGATCTCAAGCCCGAATCGGCCCGCAACTACGAGCTGGGCCTGCGCTTTGACCGATCCGGCGTGATCACTGCCAATGACCGCCTGCGCGCCCGCATCAGCGTGTTCCGCAACGACGTTGACGACTTCATCGAGCAGCGCGTGCGCGGCGCCGATGAGCCGGCACCGTTTACCGACACGACCCGGTTCGAAAACGTCGGCGAGGCCAGAATCGAAGGCCTGGAAGCCGAAATCCGCTGGCGCAGCGGCGATTACCATCTCAAGCTGTTCGGCGCCAGGCTGCGCGGCGATGACCGCACGCTAGACATTCCGCTGGAAAGCATTCCCGGCGACGAACTGGGATTACGCCTGGAACGCTATCTCGGCAATGCCCTGTTCGGTGGCCAGGTCGTCCACAACTTCGAGCAAGACCGCGTGCTCGGCGGCATGCATCGCGCCCAGCCAACGCCTTCCCATACCCTGCTTGACCTGTTCGCCAGCTGGCAGGCCACCGACCAGCTGCGCATCAACGCACGCATCGATAACCTGACCGACGAAACCTATCGCCGCCACCTGACCCTGATCAACCAGCCTGGCCGCAGTTTCCGGCTGCAGGCGCTGTATCAGTTCTGAATACACCATTTAGGAGAGCACCATGGCATACAAGACCCTGCACATTGCCGCCGCCCTGCTCGGCACCAGCCTGGCCGGTGCCGCGCTGGCTCACCAACCGTGGGTGCTGACCGATCCCGGCCACGCACAAAGCGGCACTCAGGCAACAATCCAGCCGTTTTTCGGCCATGCATTCCCGTATGACGATCCGCTGCAAACGGACCGGATCGCCGAGTTGATCATCGTCGACGGCACCGGCGAAACCGTGACGCTGGACGCCGCCGCCAACAACGAATTGCAGACGCCTGAGCTGAGCGAAGGCGTTCATGTAGTTGCCCTGCGCCAGGCCCGCGGCTACTGGAGCCAGACCACCGAGGGCGGCCGCCCGGCGCCGCGCTCGGAGCTGGACAATGTGGTCAGCTGCGGTTACTCGGACAACGGCGCCAAGACGCTTTTGGTGGTCGGCAACAGCGGCCCTTCGGCTGCCACAAAGGCGCTTGGTCACCGACTGGAGATTATCCTGCGCGACGACATTACCGAGCCGGCCAGCGGCGATGTGGTTGAGGTTCGCGTGCTGCTGGAAGGCGAACCCCATGCCGGGCCGCTGCTGGCCTTTCACTCA
>SKIE01000306.1 GCA_007116585.1 Wenzhouxiangella sp.
CGCAGGGCACGATGGCCACAAACGGCGTTTGTGCCGCCGTGAGCGCGGCCTGCAGGCCGGCCAGCGGCCCTTGAAAGCCTTCATGCTGATCGGCGATGACGGGCAGGCCGAAGCGCTGATACTCCTCGCGCGAGCGGTTGGCGTTGATCAGGATGGTTTCGGCCTGGTCGCGCAGGGCGTCCAGTGTCCAGGCGATCATCGGCCGCCCCGCGATCTCGACCAGGCCCTTGTCAACGCCGCCCATGCGGCGCGCCTGGCCGCCGGCGAGAACGACCGCGGTGATCTGGTCAGGGGTTGGTGCTGTTGGCATGGATTGTTTGCCTGGTTTCAGGGCTGACAGACTTCAAGGTTATCGGTATAGCCGGGAAAGACGCGTCCGGGCGCGCAGTAAGCACATCCGGGGTCTGCAGCCAGCGCGACCTCGCGCAGTCTTGAGCGATGGCCGTCAAACAGCGCCAGCCGGCCGATCAGGGGCTCGCCGATGCCGGTGATCAGCTTGATCACCTCCAGCGCCTGCAGCAGGCCGATGATGCCAGGCACCACGCCCAGCACGCCGGCTTCATTGCACGACGGGGCATGCCCGGGCGGCGGCGGTTCGGCGAACAGGCAGCGATAGCAGGGCTGGCCACCGGCAGGAAAAACCGATACCTGCCCTTCCAGACCCTGCACCGCGCCATACACGGTCGGCAGGCCCAGCTTCAGGCAGGCATCGTTGACCAGGTAGCGCGTCGCAAAATTATCCGAGCCGTCGACGACGATGTCGTAGTGGCTGAATACCGACTCAACGTTGGCGGCCTCGAGACGCAGCGGGTGAGAGCAAACCCGGATCGTCGGGTTGAGCGCCTCCAGAGTCAGGCGGGCCGACTCGGTCTTGGCCATACCCAGCCGGTCATCGCGGTGGAGCACCTGGCGATGGAGGTTGGAACGCTCGACGCGGTCATGGTCGATCAGCCCCAGCGTGCCGACGCCGGCCGCAGCCAGGTAGAGCGCGGCCGGTGAGCCCAGCCCGCCGGCGCCGACCAGCACCACGCGGGCGTCGGCCAGCCTGGCCTGACCAGCGGGGCCGAGCTCCGGCAGGATGATCTGCCGGGCGTAGCGCTGGCGGGTGTCTTCATCGCCGATTTCCGGCAACACGTAAGGCAGGCCTTCCTGTTTCCAGCGCTGAAACCCGCCGTCGACTGCGGCCACGCTGGTATAGCCCAGGCGGCGCAGATCGTCTGCTGCCAGCATCGAACGCGTGGTTGCCTCGCACAGCAAAAAAACGGGTTGGGTCCGGTCGGGCACCTCGTCACCAATGCGCATTTCCAGATAGCCGCGGCCCAGCGCGCGCGCGCCCTCGGGCGTGCCCTGCGCGATCTCGTCGGCCTCGCGCACGTCGATCAGCACGGCGTCATCCAGGCAGCGCTGCCTGGCCTCGGCTGGGCTTACCCGCGGGATTTCCCGCTTGAGTTGTTCCAGGCGCTGGTCCAGGTTCACCGTGCTTGCTCCTAACCGCCGGCTACTGACGGCACGACCAGCACCGTATCGCCCGGCCGCAGCGCAGTATCCAGACCATCCTGTCGGCGAATATCCTGCTCGTTGACAAACAGGTTGACGTGCGGGCGAAGCTGGCCGCCGCGGGTGAGGATGCGGCTGAGCAGCAGCGGGTGGGTGCGGCCCAGATCGGCCAGCGCTTCACCGACCGTGGCGCCGCTGGCGCCAACGCTGTGGGCGTTGCCGGCCAGCGAGCGCAGGGCGCTGGGCAGTTCAATGGTGATGGTGCCAGACGCGGTGGGTTGTTGCATGCCAGAACTTACTCCTGCGGCCGGGTGCTGATGGTGCCACGGCGGATGACGTCGACGACCGGCGTGCTGCGCGCGCGGTCGCGCCGCAGGCAGGTCAGCACGACCCGGTCGAAACGGTCGCTTTCGGCCAGCGCCAGGCGGGCCGCTTCGGTGGCCAGTTCGCGCGAGGATTCGTCGTCGACCTGATTGATGACCGGCAGTATATCAAGGCCGTCAGTACGCTCCGAGACGCCGCCGGGTCGGGTGAAAATCGCGGCCAGATGGGCCGGTTCGATCGTGTCGCCCGGGTCGATGTCGAGCACCGAGGCGACCCGCTCGGGACGGTGCACGAACTCCGGATCCAGCGCTTGGCCCATCACCTGGGCCGACAGCACCATGAGCACGGTCCGGGTGCGCGCCGGCAGCAGCGGCTCACCGGGCTTGGGGCACTTCAGTCCGCGCATGCGCGCACCGTCGGCCTTGACCAGGGTCAGGTCGAACTGGCCGGCCTCGTGCAGCCGGTCGACGCCGTCGGTGCTCATGCCCCCGTAGCGGCCGGGCTTCTCGCTCGGCAACAGAAAGGCATGGCGGCCGGCACCGTGCTGCTTGGCCGCCATGCGCAGCAGGTCGGCCTCGGCGCCGACATGCACCTCAACCCCGGTCCAGCGCGGCGGACGAGCGGTGAAGACCGTGCCGGTCCAGGCAACGCGGCCGGAGGCGTTTGCGGCCAGTTCATTGAGCACGCTTTTCTTGCCGCCGGCGCCGATGGCGGCCACGATGCCGCCGCTCAGCCCCAGGGCTTCGGCCAGCGCGCTCATGAAATAACGCCGGCCTGGATACTGAGAATCGGCGGCAGTACGGCCGGCAACAGCTGCCAGTGCTCGCCGCGATCCGCGCTGACATAGACCTGCCCGCTGGAGGTGCCGAAATACACGCCCAGTGGATCCAGCCCGTCGGTGTCCAGCCCGTCGCGCAGTACGGTGACGTAGCAGTTGTCCTGCGGCAGGCCATGGGTCAGCGCCTGCCAGCTGCTGCCGCCGTCGGTGGTCCGGAATACGCGCAGCGCCCCGTCCACGGTGGTGCGGAACTGGCTGGAATCTTCCGGGATGGTGAACAGCACATCGGGGTCGGCCGGGTCCAGGCCCAGCGCGTA
>SKIE01000350.1 GCA_007116585.1 Wenzhouxiangella sp.
AGGCACTGGCGCTGCGTCAGCGCACACCCCTGAGCCTGCTGGTCATGGACCTTGACCACTTCAAGAAGATCAACGATCGTCACGGCCACGACGTTGGCGACCGCGCGTTACGGGAGGTGGCGGACCTGTTGCGTCGTCGGGTCCGTCGCTCCGACCAGATCTACCGCATGGGCGGCGAGGAATTTCTGATCCTGATGCCGGATACCAGCCTCGAACAGGCCACCGTGCTGGCTGAAAACCTGCGCAACCGTATCGAGCAGATGGATCTCGAGGTTGATGATGGCTCGGTCAAACTGACCGCCAGCATCGGCGTCACCCAGATGCGTGCCCCGGAAGACAGTTTCGACACGCTGCTGCGAGAAGCCGACCAGAACATGTACTGGTGCAAGTCCGAGGGCCGGAACCGCGTCCGCGCGGGTTAGTGCGCCCCGCTTTTGGCCCGGCTTCTGCGACAACGCTCCGAGCAATAGCGCACTTCATCCCAGCAGTTGCGCCACTTCTTTCGCCAGCTGAACGGACGCCCGCACACCGGGCAGATTTTCTCAGGCAGGTCGGCTTTCTTCATTGTCTGTATGAAAACAGGACGGCGCCAAGGGACGATGAACCCGGGGCAACCGGAGCGGCCTGCGTTCAGTCCATCGCTGCCGTGACCACGCGGTCGCGTCCAGTGCTCTTGGCTTCGTAGAGGGCCGCATCGGCTCGCTGAATCCAGCCGTCCGGGGTTTCACCGCTGCGCAGTACCGCAACCCCGGCAGAAAATGACAGCTTTCCGTCCGGACTGCTCAGGCTGCCGCTGGCGCTTTCATGCAGCGTTCTGGTCACACGCCCGGCGGCTTCGCCGTCAGTGTCTGGAAACAACAGCACGAATTCCTCACCACCGAATCTGTACAACCCGTCGTCGCCGCGAATGCGCCTGCGCAAGAAGGCTGCAAAATCCCGCAGGACGCGGTCGCCGGCATCGTGCCCATGGCTATCGTTGAGGTGCTTGAAATGATCAAGGTCAATCAGCATCAGGGTGTAGCTGCGGCCACTGGCAGCATGATGCCGAATGGCTGACGCCAGGTCGCGGCGCATCAAGCGGCGGTTGCCGACCTGGGTCAGAGGGTCACGCAGTGCTGCTGACTCCAACTGTTCCTGCTGGCGTCCCAGTCGCCAGGCAAAGATGTAGCCGAACGTGGTGATCAAACCCGCGGTGACGAAAAAGGTGGCGGCCTGGTCCAACTGATCGAACAGCCGATCGTTGAGGCCTAACGCCATGATCAGAACGATGTTCATTGCAAGGGCAAAGCGCAAGCCCGACAGCAGAAAGTTGACCCACAGCACGAGGTAGCTCCAGGCCACGGCGGTCACGCCAAGCGTGAAACTGCTCAAGATCACCCCGACCACGGTGACAAGGGTGAACAGCGCCCCGGCCAGACGGACACGACGGGTATTGAGCGCCAGCAGCAGTACGGCGCCGACCAGGCTCATCACCACGCCGTTGGTAATGGCGCCAACGATATTCCCCGTGCTCAACCGGTACACGGTAAAAAGCGAGACCGCGGACAGCACCAGCACGCCGAAAGCGATGATCATGGCGAACTGGAATTCGTCGGCCATCCGCTGGCGGAGGCGCGCCCATCGACTAGTATTCAGTCCCTCGTTGTTGTCTGACATAGGCAATCGGCCGACCCCGAACCGGACGCCGCCGAACGTTTCGGCGTCTCTGAGTGTGCCACAGGCCCGGCCGGTTCTCCACTAGTGGGCCACGCAGCGTGGCCCACTAGGCAGGCCTGAACAGCGTACCTAGATTCTCGAGGTCGACATTGCCGCCGGTGATGATGATGCCGACGCGCTGATTGCCAACTTCAACCGCGCCCTCGAGTAGCGCCGCCAGCGGCACCGCGCAGGATGGCTCGATGATGATTTTCATGCGCTCCCAGACCTGGCGCATGGCGCTGATGATGCCGTCTTCGGACACCGTCACCACATCGTCGACGTGCCGCCGGATGACAGCGAAGGTCAGTTCACCCAGCGATGTGCGCAGGCCATCGGCGATGGTCACAGTACTCGCCACCGGCTCGATCCGGCCGGAACGAAAGGAGCGGGCCGCGTCGTCGGCGTTGGCCGGCTCGGCCGCAATGACCCGACAGGCGGACTGGAGGTGCTTGACCGCGATGGCCGTGCCGCTGATCAGGCCACCGCCGCCGACCGGGGCGATCACCATGTCCAGATCCGCAACGTCCTGCATCAGTTCCAGCGCCGCGGTGCCCTGCCCGGCGATCACGTGCGGGTGGTCATAGGGCGGAATGAACACCCCGCCGCGCTCGGCCAGCAGTCGCTCGACCGTTGCCGCCCGAGCCGGAGTGGTGGGCTCGCAGAACACCACTTCCGCGCCATAGTCGCGCACGGCCTCAACCTTGACCCGGGCAGCGTTGTCGGGCATCACCACCGTCGCCGGATACCCGTGAAGCCTTGCGCCCAGGGCCACGGCTTGGCCGTGGTTGCCCGACGAATGCGTGACAACGCCGCGCCGGCCTTCTTCAGCAGACAAAACCCCGATGGCATTGGCCGCACCGCGAAATTTGAAGGCACCGACCTTCTGGAAGTTCTCGCACTTGAAGTACAGCTCGGCCCCGAGCTTGTGGTTGAAGTAGACCGACGTCAGCACGGGCGTGCGGTGAGCCAGTCCCTCCAGGCGCCGGGCAGCCTGCTCGATGGCGGTAAAGTCAGGGATGGCCGGCAGGTCGGTATCGCGATCAAGGGGCATGGTTTTTTTCATCAGCCTGTGCGTCACGACAGCTTAGCGCCAGAATGCCGGGCGTCGTGAATGGCTCGCCTATACTGCCGGCTGCCACGAAAACGATTCGGTCACACTTCATGCCGTTGCGGAAATGGGTCTACTGGCGCTGGCTGTTGCTGGCGCTGATGATGCTC
>SKIE01000077.1 GCA_007116585.1 Wenzhouxiangella sp.
GGTTCTGGTCAAGAATTGCTTGTGCTGTGCTCATGGTGCTCTGATTCGCAAGAGGAAGACGAGGTGTTTGCCAGGTTGATGCCCAGTCGCTGGGCGGCGTGTTCCAGCGTCTGATCGAGTTCGTTGGAGCGGGCGCGGAAACCCTCAGGCAGCGGCGACCCGAATGGCGCGGCCAGGCCAGATTCGTGCAGTGAGCGGTGCAGTGCCGCCATGTCGCGTGGCGGCAGGACCCAGCCGCGTTCGAGCGCGCGTGCGCAGGCGTAGGTCTGACCTTGCTGAGGTCGGATACTGCCGCGACGGTTGAAGCGCGGCTGAACGGCGCGCTGCGCGACGCTGCGCGAAAAGCGCTGCCAGAGCCCGCCAGGCCGTTCCTTGACCGGCCAGATCAGGAACCCGCGTTCCCGGGAGGCGGCATCGGCCAGCATGGACTCGCTCTCGCCGGTCACGATCAGTTCATCGGCGCTTTCCAGCGCAAGCCGGTAGGGATTCTCCCCGTCGTCCGCTTGCCAGCGGTAGAACAGATCTTCGGGCCCGAGGGTAGATTCCACCGTCCCGGCGAGATCGGCGCTGCGGCGCGACCCGACGATCAGCAGCGCGGCGTTCTGCTCCTGCGCCCGCTGTCTAGCCGCCTCGACCAGCGCGCGTGCGTCTTCAGCGGTCATTTGGTGGGACCGCGAACTGCCACCCAGCAATACCGCCAGCCTGCGCGGCGCATTGAGCCAAGATGACCAGCGTTGCTGTGCCTCGGCGGCCATGGCCTCGCCATCGTTGAGCGGTAGTTGGGTAATCAGACGGTTGGGGTGAGGCGGCAAGCCGAAGTGCCGGCACTGAACTACAACGCTGCCCAGTGATTCTGCCGGCCCGGCCTTGCGCCCGGCCAGAATCAGACGCAGGTGCGGCTGGCGTTGCTGAAGTTTCCGGGCTACTCGCGTTGGTAACCAGCCGCCGGCGACCAGAATCCGTGCGTCCTCTGGCAAATCCCGCAGTGGCGGGCGTCCGAATAGCCTGCCCGTGACAAAGCCGACTTCGCTGCGGTTGATCGCGCGCTCCACCACGTCGCGCCCACTGAGGGCACCCAACCGACGGCCCAGGGCTCTGGCCTGATTGGCGTGTCCCGGCTTGCGGTGGGTCAGGACGACGATGCAACCGGATTCGGTCGGTCCGCCATGATGGTGTGTTTCGCGCTTGCCCGGGGTTCGGTGGCTGAGTTCCCAGCGCGTCTGCGGGTGCAGCCTGCCTGCCGCCATGAGGTGCTGCTGCCAGAACCAGAGGCTGCGCCGGGTGCGCCCGTTGCCGTGCCGTCGAGGCTCGCGAATGGAGACTTTCAGATGCGGGGTGAGGCTGAACAATCGTTCCAGCACCCAGGCAACATCCTGATCAGGAACGCGCTCCAGCACATCCTTGATAGCGAGTGGCTCCGTGCCGCCAGCGGGCGCCTTTGGGCCGAGCAGGGCCCGTATCGGTGTGTCCGGCAATGCCGCACTGGCCTGCTGCCAGGCAGGCGAAGGCCGACTCGCATTGACCGGCATGAAGCGGGCGCGATCAGCCTCGGCCTCAAGGTCAGGCCACAGCGGGTCGGTGGGGTTGTCGAAATACACCAGCTCGTCAGGGAAGGGCCGCCATGGCTGGGTGTGGAGCGTGGTGAAGTGCACCAGATGCGAGCGCTCGGGGTGATATTCACTGTCGCGCGCGTTCCAGCCGCCGTCCAGATCTCCCCAGAGACGGGCCTGTCTGGCCCTCGCTTCCAGGGCCTTGCGCCCCAGGCGACGGACATCCCGGGCGTTCCAGACATCTCGCATGCGCGCGCAGTCGATCAGCATGACCGAGGTGTCGCGGTCGTTGATCGATAGAAAGCCGGCGCCGTTCATCGGCGTGTCAAACAGTAGGGCCGGATCTTTAAGGTAAATCTGGTCGGTATCGTTATAGATAGCGCGACCCTTGAACCCGGCCAGCTCGGGGATGGCGAAACGGTAATTGGTAAACCCGGTCAGCCAGAAGCGACGCTGGAAACCCTTAAGATCACGCATCAAGTATATTTCATAAATTCTTGAAGGATCTCGATGTTTTTCTATCGACCAGAGGAAAATTCGTTCGGCGCGAAACTGGCCCCGCTCGGTACCGAGAAAAATTCGGACCGGTGCTCTGGAGGATGGCCGAACGCCGTCCTTGACCCCGAGCACGATGCGTTCAGGCTGGACCTGGTCGGCGGGCGGGCGCCCCGGATGAAACGCGGCGGGACGCAATCCGCGGGCAATACGCTGAATCAGCAACGGCATGGTGTTTCCTCTTTGGCCAGCGGTTCAGGCGCCCGGCGCATCGGGCTGCGCCGGAGCAAACGGGTGGCGCTGCCAGCGACGCTGGTGCCAGGTCCACCACTGGGGATGCTGAAGAATATGCGTCTCCATCACATCGGCCAGCATTTTAACCTCCTCGGTCAGTGCCCGGTTCCGCTGCAGAGTAATCGGCGCGGTAAAGCGGAAATGCCACTGTTCGTCGACCTGTTCAAGCAAGGCCGGCACAACCGGTGCCCCCGTCCGCCGGGCCAACTCGGCCGGGCCTGGCGGCATGTCCTGATCCTTGCCCAGAAACCGAACCGGTACGCCGCCACGCTTGCTGGCCTGATCCATCAGAATGAAAAGAATACGGTTGTTGCGCAAGGCTTTGACCATGCGACGAAACCCGGCTGCCGGCGGCATCGCGCCCACGGCGTCGATGCCCTGGCGTCGGAGACCGTCACGGAAGAAGGCCGGCGTGATCTTGTTCGACTCGCGATAGACCACGCTGACCGGGTAGCCTCGGGCGGCCAGCGCGATCGCCATGGCGACGCCGTTGCCCATATGCATGCCGAGCAGGACCACACCCTTGCCGTCGGACAGCGCCTGGTCCAGTGTCTCGGTTTGTTCCA
>SKIE01000314.1 GCA_007116585.1 Wenzhouxiangella sp.
GCCTGGCGCCTGGAAGTGGAGGTTGAACCGGTCGACGACGGCTATGCGCCGGCCGGCACACTGTGGGTGCACGTCGCCGTGCACCAGCGCAGCGGGGATGTCTGGGAGCATCTGGCCGATTCCATTCTTGGCGTGCCCGAAGGTGAATTCGCGACCCTGAGCGTGGTTGACGAAGGTGCGGAACCGGCACCCGAAACCGCTGCGGTCTACCTGCGCGTGCGGCCCAGCCTGGCCGTGGCGGCGGTTACGGTGGAGTGATCAACCCTCGTCGACCTGTTCGAGGATCGAGCTGACGATATCGTTCATGGTCAGGATGCCTTCGAGTTCGTTGTTGCTGGCCACGAGCACGCGCTTGATGTCGAAGTCCAGCATCATCTGAACTGCGTGGCGGACTTCCAGCTGGCGCGGGACGCTCAGCGCCGGCTTGGTTGCAATATCGTAAACATTGATCAGGTCGACATCACCTTCTTCTCTGACCACGGTACGCAGAATCGTGGTGTAGGTCACGATGCCCCAGGCATCGCCGGGGTGGCGCTTCTCCACAATCAATGATTTCACCCGCCGCCTGCGCATGATGTCCATAGCCTCTCGAAGCGTGGACATGCACGAGACGGTGATGACATCCGTCACCATTAGGTCGCCTACCAGTGTGCGTGAATCTTCGCTGGACATGATTGCGTTCTCCTAGACTTCGTCTTCAATGTGTTTGGCAAACTGGTCGACATCGCGCGTGTCGATTCCGCCCAGGTGCTCCAGTGGGCAGGTAAAGGCAATGCCGCGAGGATTATTGTCCAGATCGAGCCCTCGGGTCAGTGCTTTGAGCACGCGCAGGGATAATTTTTTTTCCAGTACGTAGAGCAACACCGACTGAGAGCCTTCATAGGTCAGCCCGAAAAAGGTTTTTTTCTCCTCGGAAGTGATGCCGCGGGCGTCCAGCAGGGTCACCGTGCCGGCGCCGGCTTCCTTGGCGATGTCAATCGCCTGTTCTTCCATTTCCTCGGCCACGATGACCGCCAGGACAGAAAATTTCATGATGAGTCTCCTCGCTTCTTGGCTGCGATTTCGGCAATGATGGCGTAGAGCATGACGCTGACGATGGGGAAGATTGAGGCAAACGCAATCAGGCCAAAGCCGTCAATCATGACGTTGCGGCCTTCGATCTGCGTGGCCAGCCCGATCCCCAGCGCGGTGATCAGCGGCACGGTGACCTCCGAGGTGGTCACACCACCCAGGTCATAGGCCAGCGCCACGATGTATTTGGGCGCCAGCCAGGTCAGGAAAATCACCAGCACGTAGCCGCAGATGATGTACAGGTGAATGGAATCGCCGGCAATGATCCGGTGCACGCCGATAGTGATGCCCACGGCCACGCCCAGGGCGACGACCAAGCGGATGGCATTGCCCCGGATTCTGCCCTTGGCGGCTTCCTCGGCTTTCTGGCCTACCGCGATCAGGGCCGGTTCGGCCATGGTGGTGGCAAAGCCGATGGCGAAGGCAAACACGTACAGCCAGAACATCCGGCCGTGGGCGATGAGCTGCTCGGCCATGCTCTCGCCAATCGGAAACAGGCCCAGTTTCAGACCCACCACAAAGGCGTACAACCCGACGATGACCAGCAGAAAGCCGAACACCACCATGGGCAGTCGCGGGATGCGCTTGCGGATGACCAGAAACTGGAAAAACAGGATGACCAGGATGATCGGCAAGACATCGCGCACCATGGCCAGCAGGTCGTTCAGCAAGCCCGTCGCTGAACCCGGCAGCGCGGTATCGGCATGCTCTTCCAGGGCCGAAGCCACGTCGGCGCCGTTGGTCGCGGGATCGTCGCCCAGGGTAAATACGACAATGCCATAGAGCTGCACGGTGATCATCGGCACCATCACCGCCAGGGCGACCAGCCCGAAGCCGTCGGTCAGCGGATTGCGACCGCGAATCGACGCGGCCAGCCCAAGGCCCAGTGCCGCGATCAGCGGGACGGTGACGATGTTGGTGGTCACCCCGCCGGAATCGTAGGCCAGACCGACAATTTCTTCGGGCGCAAAGAAGGTGACCAGCACCACGGTCAGGTAGCCGCCGATCATCATCCAGTGCAGCGGCCAGCCCAGGATGATGCGCAACACACCCACCGCAACGACGGCGCCCACCGAACTGGCCACCAGCAGGCGCAGCACCAGAGGATCAATCCGACCTTCACTGATGGTCTCGGCCTGTTCGGCGACCGCGATCAGGGCCGGCTCGGCGATCACGGCTGAAAAGCCGATGAAAAACCCGAAGATCATCAGCCACGGCAGCGAGCCCTTGGCGGCGAATTCATCTGACAGGCTTTTGCCGATCGGGAAAACGCCCATCTCCAGGCCCTGCAGGAACAGCGCGACGCCCAGCACCACGATCAGCAGGCCGATGATCATCGAGCCCAGCCCTTCCGGCATTTGCTGCAGGACCACCAGCTGGAAAAAACCCACCACCAGCACGATCGGCAGCAGATTGCGGGCCGAGTGCACCAAGGTGTCCAGGAACTGGCGCAGCAGTGGGTTCATGCGGGTGGCTGGGAAGTGGTCCTGACCAAAAAGCGACGTGCCATTCTAATCGACTCTGCGTTTTTGTCTCACCGACGCGGGTACCATATGAAGTCACAAGCCAATACGTCAAAACCCGGCAGCGTCCGGGTGGTCTGAAAGTCCCGGTTCTTCTTAATCTTGAGCAACCATGGATACTTTGCTGCGCGGTCGCACGCCTTACATTCTGATTTTTCTGGCCTGTTGTGGGCTGCTCGGATTCGCCTATTACGCCGAGTTTGTCATGGGCCTGGAGCCCTGCCCGCTGTGCCTGCTGCAGCGCTTTGGGTTCATGATCATGGCGGCCGTGGTGCTGGTTGCTGCGGTTCACGGGCCTTGCGGCTGGGGCC
>SKIE01000357.1 GCA_007116585.1 Wenzhouxiangella sp.
AACTGGGAATTGTTGGATATGGCGGACCTGGTTACCAGCGAGGCGATCGACTGGGAAGATGCCGCCGCTCAGGCGACGGCCGAAGATGAGTTCGGCCCAGACGAGTTTTCCGAGGACCTGTACGAAGACTGGGGCGACGATGAGTTCTATGACGCGGCAATGGATTTTGATCGCGGCTGCTATGAATTCATGGAGTGCCATCTGAATGCCTTTCTCGAGCTGGCCGATGGCCGACAGATGATTGCCGCCGAGCGCGGTTATGGCTTCCGCTCTGTCGATGGCGGGGAAACCTGGGAGTCGTTCCGGTTTCCCTATCCGGGCTCCATGTTCGGCCTGGTCGAGTTCGACGAAGGCAGCATTCTCGCCTTTGGCCTGCGCGGCCACGTGCAGCGCAGCGATGACTTTGGCGACAGCTGGGAGATCCTCGACACCGGTTTGCAGTCCACTCTCAAAGGAGCGGCGCTGGATGCCCGGGGCCGTCCGCTGATGGTCGGCTCCGGCGCGGCACGGCTGCGCTATGATCCGGCACTAGACGAGTTCCAGCTTGAAGAAGACCGGCTGGGCAGCGACTACGTTTCAGTATTGATCACTTCGGACGGCACCGTTGTGCTGGCCGGCGCGGACGGGCTCAGCCATGAGTGAAGCCAATGCACTGACCCGCCGGGTGGCTGACGCGGTCTTTGGTATCCGCCCGCTGATTCTGATTGTGTTCGCCATCGGCACGGTGGTCATGCTGACGTTCATGACCCAGCTGCGGGTCGATGCCGGCTTCCTGAAGCAACTCCCGCTCCAGCATGAGTACATGCAGACGTTCATGGAATATGAACGGGAGTTCGGTGGGGCGAACCGGGTCATGGTCGCGCTCATGGCCGAAGACGGTGACATGTTCACCGATGAATTCTTCGAGCGTTTCGAAGACATCACCAACCGGGTGTTTTTCGTTCCGGGCGTTGACCGCGCCAGCGTACGCTCGATCTTCACACCCAACGTGCGCTTTGTTGAAATCGTGGAAGACGGTTTCGCCGGCGGCAACGTCATTCCGGCCGACTTTTCGCCGTCGCCATCTGCGTTCGAGCGCGTCCGCTCCAATATCGTTGCCTCAGGTGAGGTCGGCCGCCTGGTGGCCGAAGATTTCTCCGGTGCGCTGGTCCAGGCCAACCTGCTCGAAACCGACCCGTCCACCGGGGAGAGTCTGGACTACCAGGATGTCGCCAACCGGCTGGAGGATATCCGGACCGAGTTCGAAGGCGACGGGTACAACGTTCATATCATCGGCTTTGCCAAGATCGTCGGTGATATAGCCGACGGGGCACGCGGGGTCATCGCCTATTTCGGCCTGGCCTTCGCCATCACCGCGCTGCTGCTGTTCCTGTACTCCCGTTCGGTCTGGCTGACCGTGCTGCCGCTGGTGTGCTCGGTCATAGCGGTGATCTGGCAGCTGGGTCTGCTCAGTCTGCTGGGCTTCGGCATTGATCCCATGAACATCCTCACGCCGTTCCTGGTCTTTGCCATTGGAGTCAGTCACGGCGTGCAGATGATTTCCGGCTGGAACGCCGAAAAGCTGTTCGGCGGCAACTCGCCGGTCGGCCTGGCCGATGACGGCCACCGGCTGGAAGATATCAAGGTTGTCTCAAGCCTTGAGGCCTCCAAACGGACCTTCTCGCGCCTGCTGGCGCCCGGCTCGATTGCGCTGTTGAGCGACACCATCGGCTTTCTCACCATCCTGCTGATCAATATCCGGATCATTCAGGAACTGGCCATTACGGCCAGCATTGGGGTGGCGGTGATCATCTTCACCAACCTGTTGCTGCTGCCGATCCTGCTGTCTTATGTCCGCCTGCGCAATCCCAGGAAATTCCGTGAGCGCCAGTATGAGAACGGTCGCAAGACGGGTCTGATCTGGATTGTGATTGCCAGTTTCACCCGCCCGCGGGTCGCCACCATTGCGGTATTGGCCGGTGCCGTACTGTTTTCGTTTGCCTGGATCAAGAGCCAGGATCTGCAGATCGGTGATTCGCAGCCCGGCGTGCCCGAACTGCGTCCGGATGCGCGCTACAACCAGGACGCCAACCTGATTGCAGATCGTTTCTCGCTCGGCACCGACCTGATCTCCATTATTGCCGAGACCGTGCCCGAGGCCTGCACCGAGTCGTATGCGGTCATGGAGGCGATTGACCGTTTCTCCTGGCGCATGTCCAACGTGGAAGGGGTGCAGCAGGTGGTGTCTTTGCCGATGGTGGCCAAGGTCGTCAACGCCGGCTGGAATGAAGGGAATCTGCGCTGGAAGGTGCTGCCGCGCAATGCCTTCGTCATGCGCCAGAATCTGCAGGATATTGAGACGGCTACCGGCCTGCTTAACGAAGACTGCAGCGCCATGCCTGTCATGCTCTTCACCAGCGACCATAAGGCCGAGACCATCATTCGGGTGGTTCGGGCGGTGCGGGAATTGCGCGAGGAGATCTTTATTGAAGAACTGGACTTCGCGCCGCCCGGGAAAGTCATGGAAGACCTGGTCGGCCAGGAAGATGAGCCGTGCGAGGAGTGCCTGCGATTCCGCCTCGCGACCGGCAATGTCGGTGTCATGGCCGCGACCAACGAGGAGGTCGAGGCAGCCCAGCTGCCGATGCTGCTCTACGTCTATTCGGCCATCATCATCCTGTGCCTGATCACGTTCCGTACCGTGCTCGGCACGGCCTGTATCGTGCTGCCACTGGTGCTGGTCAGCTATCTGGCCTATGCGCTCATGACGTTCATGGGAATTGGACTCAAGGTCAACACCCTGCCGGTGGTCGCGCTGGGTGTGGGGATCGGCGTGGACTACGGGATCTATATCTTCAGCCGCATGCGCAGTTTCATGCAGGAAGGCTACGATCTGGACGAGGCCTATTTGCGGACCCTGC
>SKIE01000247.1 GCA_007116585.1 Wenzhouxiangella sp.
AACCGATCGCGGTGCGCGACACACCCTCCGAGCGCAGCCAGGCGGTCAGGGTGGAAAACACCAGCATGAACGGCAGCCCGGCCGAAAAGCCGAACAGCAGCATGCGCAGCACGGTCGGCCGGGTATAGACCGCCCAGGCCTGGCGCCAGCTGCGCCGCGGGGCGGTGACGTCAGTCGGCATAGTCCAGAATCAGCGGCGCGTGATCGGAGAAGCGCTGGTCCTGATAGATATCGGCGGCCCGGATCCGATCCTTCAGCCCCTGACTGACGACGTGGTAGTCGATCCGCCATCCCACGTTGTTGTCCCAGGCCCGCCCGCGGTTGGACCACCAGGTGTAGCGTTCCGGGCGCGGGTCGGCCTCGCGGAAGGCGTCGACCCAGCCGACGGGACCAAATACCTCGTCCATCCAGGCCCGCTCCTCGGGCAGGAAACCGGAGTTTTTCTGGTTGGCCTTCCAGTTCTTCAGATCGATTTCCTTGTGGGCGATATTCCAGTCGCCGCAGATCACGTAGTCGCGGCCGTCGGCGGCCAGCTCAGCCAGCATTGGCTTGAAATGATCCATACAGCGATACTTGAACTGCTGACGTTCATCTTTTGAGGTTCCCGACGGCAGGTACAGGGAGATGACGCTTAAATTTCCAAAATCAGCCCGCAGCCAGCGGCCCTCGCGATCGAATTCCTCCCAGCCCAGACCGTAAGTCACCTGGTCAGGCTGAACGCGCGAATAAAGGGCCACGCCCGAATAGCCCTTTTTTTCGGCGTCGTGGTAGAAGCAGTGATAGCCGACGGGGAAAAACGCGCGGTCGACCAGCTGCGGCAACTGCGCCTTGGTTTCCTGGATGCAGACAAAGTCGGCGTTCTGCGCCGGCAGCCAGTCGAAAAAACCCTTGCGCGCAGCCGCGCGGATGCCGTTGGCGTTCAGGGTGATGATGCGCATGCAAACAACCGGGAGCGATAGAGATGACTGGCTATGGTAGCGCCTGACTACCGCACGCAGTGTTCCGCTCAGCCGGCGACGCTGACACGCATGCCGTCGCGATGGTGATCAGCGGGGTGAGCGATGATCATTTGCCCCGGCGCCAGCCCATCAATAATCTGGGTGCGCAGCCCGCTGCGCCGACCAGGCTCAACAGGCCGGGCTTCGGCGCGATCATTGTCGATCACGTAAACATGCCATTCGCCGTCGCGCCTAAACAGCGCGCTGGACGGCACCTGGACCACGTCGTCGTCTTCCCACAGCACGAAGCGCACCTCGACCCGGAAGCCTTCGCCCAGGCTGGCCCATTGCTCGCGATCGGAGGTCAACTGGATCATGACCGGCACGCGCTGCTCTTCCACCCCCAGCGCCGAGACCTGGCGAAAACCCGCCGGCTCAACACGGCGTACCCGGCCTTCGAGCGGCTCGTCGCCGCCCCAGCGGTCGATTTCCGCCCGCATGCCGGGCCGCACGCGCACCGCGTCCATGCTGAGCAGGTCGACCTGGATTTCGAGATCATCAAGATTGCCGATCTCGAGCACGCGCTCGCCGGCCTGGACCACGCCCTCGCAGCAGCGGTCGCGGCGCAGCACCACACCGGAGACCGGCGAGGCCACGCTCAGCACACGCTCATCATTCGGACTGCGCTCACCCTCGGCGATTTCGATCACGGCACGGGCGTTTTCGACCTCGAAGCGCGCGGCCTCGACGGCGGCCCGGGCCGCCCGTTCAGCCGATCGCGCGCGGTCGCGGGCACTTTGCGCACGGTCCATCTCGGTGGCCGAGACCAGATTGCGCTCGTACAGGGTCTGCTGGCGCTGGTACTCGTTGGCGGCAAAGCGTGCCTCGGACTGGGCGTTTTCGTACTCTGCCTCGGCCGCCTCGAAACGGGCCCGAGCGGCCTGCAGGGTTTCCCGCGCCTGCTCGCGGGCGCGTGCGTCCAGCGCCGGGGCGGGACTGGGCTCGATGCGAAAGAGCGGCTGGCCGGCCTCGACCGGATCGCCGGGCTCAGGCTCGACCCGGCGCAGGAAACCGCCGATCGGGGCCGAAACGGTAAAGGTGTCGCGCAGGCGCGTGCGTCCCTCGTCCTCGACGTATTCCACAAAGGGCTCGGCCACCACCTCGAAGGCGCTGACCGAGACGGGGGCCGGGCGCAGTGCAAGGATCACCAGCACGAGAACAAACACGCCGGCAACGATAAGAATCAGTTTCTTGGTCTTGCTCATGTCAAGGCTTCCTATTCCCGAGCATCCTATTCGGTCTTGAGCGCCGAAACCATGTCCAGCCGATTCAGCCGGCGCGCGATCAGGCCCATCGAGGCCACTGCCGCCAGCATCACGGCCAGGGCCGAAAACGCGTAGATGCCCGCCGAGAGCACGAAGGGCAACCTGAACATCTCGCTGGCCAGAGCCTGGTTGGCCAGCCAGGCCAGCCCGGTGCCCACCGCCCAGCCGATCGGGATGGCAAGCGCGACCAGCACGACCATCTCACCGGCCAGGATCCAGCCAACCTCGGCGCGGGTATAGCCCAGCACGCGCAGCGAGGCCAGCTCGCGCTCGCGCTCGGCGAACGCGATCCGCGCATTGTTGTAGACCACGGCAAAAGCCACGGTTGCCGCCAGCGCCAGCAGAATGCCCATGAAGGCCAGGAAAGTCTCGCCCAGGTAGTCGCGGATGTTCTGCTCGGCCTGGGCGATCAGGCCGATGCTGGCGATCCGGGGGTGTTCCCACAGGCGGTCAAACAACTCCGAGTCCAGCGCCCGATCGGTCAGCAGCCACACACCGCTGATGGCCGGCCCCTCGCGCAGCGCCCGATTGAGCGCGCGCCGCTCCATGTACACGCCGGTGCCGAAGGGCTCATCGACCAGCTGCACCAGCGGGATTTCCAGCACGCGCCGGTGGCCTTCCATGATTTCCACTT
>SKIE01000319.1 GCA_007116585.1 Wenzhouxiangella sp.
ATTCACCCTGTTCGAACGGTTCGAGTCCAAGCTGGAAATGCACTCTGGCCACCTGACCCGAGCGGCCGTGGAGCTGGCCAAAGACTGGCGCACCGACCGACTGCTGCGTCGCCTGGAAGCCTTGCTGGCCGTAGCCGACCGCGAGGCCTCGCTGATCATTTCCGGCAACGGCGATGTGATTGAGCCGGAAGAAGGCCTGATCGCCATCGGCTCGGGCGGGCCCTTTGCCCAGGCAGGCGCCCGCGCACTGCTGCGCCACACCGAATTGGATGCCGAAACCGTTTGCCGAGAGGCGCTCCGGATCGCCGGAGAAATCTGCATCTACACCAACGATAGCGTGACTGTCGAAACCCTGGAAACCGACGGATAATCCACTGCCATGTCACAAATGACCCCCCGCGAAATCGTCCAGGAGCTGGACCGGCACATCATCGGCCAGTCGGCCGCCAAGCGCGCCGTGGCCATCGCTCTGCGCAACCGCTGGCGGCGCATGCAGGTTGATGAAAAGCTGCGGCCGGAGATCACGCCCAAGAACATCCTCATGATCGGCCCTACCGGCGTCGGCAAGACCGAGATCGCCCGCCGTCTGGCCGCGCTGGCCAACGCGCCCTTCGTCAAGGTCGAGGCAACCAAGTTCACGGAAGTCGGCTACGTCGGCAAGGACGTCGAGTCGATCGTGCGCGATCTGGTCGAGACGGCGGCCAAGATGGCGCGCGAAGAGGCCATGGGCAAGGTTCGTGCGCGGGCCGAGGACGCGGCCATCGAGCGCGTCCTCGACATCCTGCTGCCGCGGCGCCAGTCCTCGGGCTTTGCCAACGCGCCCGAAGAGCCGGTCGAGCAGAACTCGGAGACGCGGCGCAAGATGTTTACCAAACTTGTCAACGGCGAGTTCAACGAACGCGAGATCGAGCTCGACGTGGCCATGAACATCGGCGTGGAAATCATGGCCCCGCCGGGCATGGAGGAGATGACCAGCCAGCTGCAGCAGATGTTTTCCAATCTGTCCGGAGCAAAAAAGCAAAAGCGCAAGATGAAGGTCAAGGACGCCATCCCGGTCCTGGTCGAGGAAGAAGCCGCGCGCCTGATCAACGATGAGGAAGTCAAGCAGCAAGCCCTGAGCATGGCCGAGCAGAACGGCATCGTCTTCATCGACGAAATCGACAAGGTGGCGCGACGCTCCGAAGGCCACGGCGGCGGCGAAGTCTCACGCGAAGGCGTACAGCGCGACCTGCTGCCGCTGGTCGAGGGCTGCACGGTCAACACCCGCTACGGCGCAATCAAGACCGACCACATGCTGTTCATTGCCTCCGGCGCCTTCCACGTGTCCAAGCCGTCGGACCTGGTGCCCGAGCTGCAGGGCCGCCTGCCCATCCGGGTCGAGCTGCGCGCCCTGTCGGCCGGGGATTTCGAGCGCATTCTGACCGAGCCGGACGCCTCGTTGACCGCCCAATACCGCGCCTTGCTGGCCACGGAAGGCGTGGAGCTTGAGTTCTCCGACGAGGCGATCACCCGCCTGGCCGAAATTTCCTTTGCCGTCAACGAGTCGACGGAAAACATCGGCGCGCGCCGCCTGCACACCGTGCTCGAGAGACTGCTCGAAGACATCTCCTACACCGCACCCGATCGTTCGGGCGAGCGCCTGGACATCGATGCCGACTACGTCAACCGCTCGCTGGCCGATCTGGCTGGCAACGAGGACCTGAGCCGCTACATCCTGTAGCGGCAGCCAGGCTGCGCCGGCGGCGCCTGCAAGGCGCTCGCCCATGACCTCTGTCACTTTCTGCTGACACCGCTCGGGAGTAAACTTCCCGGCAGGGCGTCAGTCAAACGGCAATTCGGGGAACCAACAAAGGGCTTTCATGGCCATTCCAACCGACCAGGCTCCGGCCATCACGCTTGAGAACATTCATGTCCGCCTGGGCGGGCGGGTCGTTCTCGATGACCTGTCGCTGGACATTCCGCGGGGTAAAGTGACTGCCGTGATGGGGCCAAGCGGGGCCGGCAAAACAACCATCATGCGCCTGATCACGCGCCAGATCCGGCCTGATTCGGGCCAGGTCCGCGTCGGCGACGTCCAGGTTGACAAGCTGCGAGGCAGCGCGCTGGGTCGGTTCCGCCGAAACCTGGGCGTGTTGTTGCAGAACGGCGCGCTGTTTACCGACCTGACCTGCTTCGACAACGTCGCCCTGCCGCTGCGCGAGCACACCCGCCTGCCCGACACCCTGATCCGGCGCCTGGTCCTTTTGAAGCTCCAAACCGTCGGCCTGCGCGGAGCAGCCCACATGTACCCGCGCGAGTTGTCCGGCGGCATGAACCGGCGCGTGGCCATGGCCCGCGCGATGGCGCTGGATCCGGACATCGTGCTCTACGACGAACCGTTCGCCGGGCTGGATCCCATTTCGCTCGGCGTCTCACTGCGCCTGATTCGCGAAATCAATGATGCCCAGGGCACCACCAGCGTGGTCATCACGCATGATGTCGACGAGGTCGCCCGGCTGGCCGATCACTGCTTCATCATCGCCGACCGGCACCTGATTGCCAGTGGTACACCGTCTGAACTGGCCGAAAGCGATCATGAACTGGTGCGCCAGTTCATGCGCGGCCAGCCCGATGGTCCGGTGCCCTTTCACTATCCGGCCCCGGACCTGGCCGAGCAGCTATTGTCGGAAGGCGCACAATGACCAGTCCTACCGTTTCCGGCAGCCGCGCGCTCGAATCAGTCCGCCAGATGGGCCGGGCCAGCCTGTTCCTGGTCAAGGCCATCTCGCGCATGCGCTTCACCCGGCTGCAGGGTGCCGAAACCCTGCGCCAGATTTATTTTGCCGGAGTGCGCTCGCTGGTCATCATCGTGACCTGCGGTTTTTTCGTTGGCCTGGTGCTGACCCTGCAGTC
>SKIE01000251.1 GCA_007116585.1 Wenzhouxiangella sp.
ATCCGAACCCTGCTGTTGACCTTTTTCTATCGGCAGATGCCGGAGTTGATTGAGCGCGGGCATGTCTATATCGCCCAGCCGCCCTTGTACAAGATCAAGCAGGGTAAGCAGGAGTGGTATCTCAAGGATGAGGCGGAGATGAACCGCTATATGCTGGAACGAGCGCTGGATGGCGCCCGGTTGTTCCCGTCCGAAGACAGCCCGCCGCTGAACGACAGCGCGCTGGCCGAAGTCCTTCAGAATTTCCAGCAGGCGGCGATGATGGCGGAGCGGCTAAAGCTGCGTCATGATGCGACGGTCATAGACCAAATCATTGATTATACTCCGTTTCCTCTGAATGATCCGGCGGCTGTCGAGGGCTGGATCACGGGCTTTTCCGAACGCCTTGAGCAGGCGACACCGCCTGGGGTCGTGTGGCGCATCCAGCCGCTGAGTCTTGGTGGTGTCGTGGTGTCGCGCCATGCCCAGGGTGTGGTTCAGGACACCTTGCTCGACGAGGCGTTTTTCCGTTCACCGGAATACCGTCAACTGGCTCGGGTCGGCGAGGTGGTGGGTGATCTGTTCGGGTCGGGTGCGCGCATTGAGCGCGTCAATCAATCAGCCCGCGTTACTCGCTTTGCCGAGGCCTACGACTGGCTGATGACCGAGTCGCGCAAGGGCAGAAGCTTCCAGCGATTCAAGGGCCTGGGTGAAATGAACCCGGATCAGCTGTGGGAGACCACGGTCAACCCGGAAACCAGGCGCCTGCTCAAGGTCACGATCGAGGATGCCGTGGCGGCCGACGATATCTTCTCGACGCTGATGGGCAACGAGGTCGAGCCGCGTCGGGCCTTTATTGAATCCAACGCGCTGCAGGTGGCGAATCTCGACGTTTAGTGGACCGCGCGCATTAGGTTTCCTGGCTACGCAGTAAACCGGAGGCCATCGGTCGGCGGGTCTTGTTTTCCAGGCCGGCGGTTCGTCGACCGCCTTTCAGGTGGCCGATTCCCTGCAGTGCTCGGTCCAGGCGGGGTCCGCCGAACTCGCTCCACGCCCTTGCGGGCGCTCCGCTCAGACATGCGGCGGCCCTTTTCCGCCTGGCCCTGTGCGCTTCGGCTTCACCTAAAAGGCCTGAAAAACAAGACCCGCCGACCGATGGCTGCGCTAGATGCGTAATTGGCTCAGGGCTTGATCGCGGCGATACAGCTGAAATTCAGGCACTGAAACCAGTCGATGACCGGGCTGAAGCCTGCGGCCTGCAGGCGCTGATGGTGGGTCTCGCGCGTGTCGGCAATCAGTACGTTTTCCAGGGCCTGGCGTTTGCGCGCGATTTCCAGATCGGTGTAGCCCTGCGTGCGCTTGAAGTCATGATGGTGCTGCTCAAGCCAGGTCTGCGCCGGTTCGGAGCAGGCCAGCTTTTCGGCCAGCAGCAACACCCCGCCCGGCAGCAGTCCCCTGGCGATGCGCTCCAGCAAGCCCGCGCGTTGATCCGGCGCGATGAACTGCAGCGTGAAGTACATCAACACCACCGATGCGCGCTTAATCGGCTGTGCCAGCAGGTCTCCCTCGATGACGTTAACTGGCACGATTGAGTTGTCTTCTGCGATCATTTGTCGACAACGTGCAATCATCGGCGGCGAACTGTCGACAGCTATGATATTTACGTCCGGTGCCTGAACAGCGCGCCGGGCGACCAGCGTGGCACCGCCCACCGAGCAGCCCAGGTCGTAGATATTCGAACCCGGCTGGGCCGCGCGGCGCACCAGACCGCCGGTCAATTCAAGCAGCAGTCGGTAGCCGGGCACCGAGCGCTCGATCATGTCGGGGAACACTCGCACCACGTCTTCGGAGAACTCGAACGGAGCGACGTTACCGCCCATGTCCCGGTACAGCCGATCCTTTTTGCTCATCCGCGTGGCGCCAGTGGGTAGGGGTGATCAGACTCCGGACAGCAGGCCGGCCAGCATAGTTCGGACTGGATTCGCTCGGCCAGCGTGCCGGCTGCCTGTGTTTCCCCGTGGACAACGAACACCTTGCGCGGTGCACGAGGCAGCTGGCTGAGCCATTCAATCAATTCGTCGCTGTCGGCGTGGGCAGAGAGGCTGTCGAGATGAGCGATTTGAGCGCGTACCGGCCAGTCCTGGCCATGAATACGGATCGACTCAGCGCTCTGAATCAGCTTTGCCCCGCGCGTGCCGGCGGCCTGGTATCCGGTCAGCAGTACGGTATGGCGTTGGTCACCAAGATAGACCTTGAGGTGATGCAGCACACGGCCCCCGGTGGCCATGCCGCTGCCGGCAAGAATGATCTTGGGCATGGGATCATGATCGAGCCGGCGGGATTCTTCGGGGTCACGTACATAGCGGGGCAGCGCGCAGGCTGCTTCCGCCTCGGCCAGGCTCAGACGATGGTCGTCCGGATGATTGGCAAACACCTCGGTGGCGTTGATGCCCAGCGGGCTGTCAAGGAAGACGGGTACGCGCGGAATCTGCCGGCTGCGCATCAGCCGGCACAGATGATGCAGCAACAGCTGCGTCCGGCCCACGGCAAAAGCGGGCACGACCATGGTGCCGCCGCGGGCCAGGGTGTCGCGCACCAGCGCGGCCAGTTCGACTTCCACATCCTCGTTGTTATGCAGGCGATCGCCGTAGGTCGACTCGATCACAACATAGTCAGCTGCTGGCGGCGGATCCGGCGGGGGCATGGTCGGGCAATTTGAACGACCCAGATCGCCGCTGAACAAGACGTTCAACTTGCCCAGGCTGACCTGCAAACTGGCCGCGCCGGGAATGTGTCCGGCCCTGCTGAACTTCAGCTGCATCTGGTCTGACACACTCAAAGACTGGTTGAAGTCCACTGACTGAAACTGAGCCAGGGTCGCCGCCGCTTCGGCCTGGGTGTAGAGCGGTAGTGCCGGCTGGTGGCGGGTATACCCGTAGCGGTTGGCGCGGGCGGCATCCTTCTCCTGAATGAAACCGGAGTCCGGCAGCAGGTAGCGGCACAGGTCGCGCGTGGCCGCCGTGCAATAGATCGGCCCGGTAAACCCTTCCCGGGACAGCACCGGCAAATACCCCGAATGATCCAGGTGGGCATGGGTCAGAAAGACTGCATCCAGGTTTTGCGCCTCCAGACCGGAAGCAGCCCAGTTGCGCAGGCGCAATTCCTTCAGGCCTTGGAACAAGCCGCAGTCAACCAGATATCGGCCCTTGCCGAAGCGCAGCTCGAAGCGGGAGCCGGTAACGGTGTCGATGGCGCCGTGGAAATGCAGGCTGGCTGCGGTAGGTCTGCCCATGGTGGCGGTCCGCGCTTAAGCTGTCGGCCGAAGCGAAGGCTGGTCGACCAGGTCGGCAAAGCGCTGCAGCACGGCGTCGCCGGTTGGCGTTTCGCTCAGCGAGCCCAGCACCCGCTCGGGGTAAAACCCCTCGCCGGTCAGTACCGAGGCCCGCGAGCGGATGTAGCAATCCATGATTTCGATGTTGAATTCCGGATGGAACTGCAGCCCCCAGCTGGCCTTGCCGAAGTACAGACCGTGGTGAGAGTCGCCTTCGCCGGTGGCAATGACGCGAGCACCAGGCGGCGGTTTCAGCACTGCCTCGACGTGGGTGGTTTGAAAGACCTGACGCGGCGCGAATGCACCCAGCAGAACATCCGCCTGGTCGCGGATATCAACTGCCAGTGAGCCCATGCGCCGCCCGTATGGGTTGGGTCCCACCGTGCCCCCCAGGGCATGGGCGATCAACTGATGGCCGTAACACACACCGAGCATGGGCATCCCGGTGGGATGGACGGCGGCGATCCACTCCGCGGCCTGCTCCGACCAGTCGTGCCGGTGCGACACCATGGCCGGCGATCCGGTAATGACGACGCCGTCAAACTCAGAGTGATCTTCCGGCAGCATCTCGCCGTCGTGGACGCTGACAGTCCGGTAGTCGAAGCGGTCCGCACCCAGCCCGTCAATGAACCATTGATCGAAATCGCCGAATCGCTCGCCGGCCGCCGGGACGCTGGAGCCGGTCTTGATGATCAACACTCGCTTAGCCATAGAGCAATGATACGACCTTGACCGTTATACTGAGGGTTGCTGTCAAACCTCTCCGGACCCCGCTGCCGTGAACTTTCAGGATTTCATCCGCGCCCTGGACGACTACTGGGCCGAGCAGGGTTGTGTGCTGACCGCACCGCTTGATCTCGAGGTGGGCGCGGGTACTTTCCACCCGGTGACATTCTTGCGCTCGATCGGGCCAGAGCCGTGGAATGCCGCCTACATCCAGCCCTGTCGGCGGCCCACCGACGGCCGCTATGGCGAAAACCCGAATCGTCTGCAGCACTACTACCAGTATCAGGTGGTCATGAAACCCTCACCGCTGGATTTCCAGGAGTTGTATCTGGGCTCGCTGGACGCGGTGGGTATTGATCCCAAGGTGCACGACATTCGCTTTGTCGAGGACAACTGGGAGTCACCGACACTGGGCGCCTGGGGGCTGGGCTGGGAGGTCTGGCTCAACGGCATGGAGGTGACCCAGTTCACCTACTTTCAGCAGGCCGGCGGCCTCGAATGCAAGCCGGTCATGGGTGAGATCACCTACGGCCTGGAGCGCCTGGCCATGTATCTGCAGGGCGTGGAAAGCGTGTTTGACCTGGTCTGGACCGAGGGGCCTTTCGGGCCCGTCACCTATCGCGAGGTCTATCACCAGAATGAAGTCGAGCAGTCTGCCTATAACTTCGAGCGCGCCGATACCGCCAGCCTGTTTGCCTGGTTCGATACCTGCGAACAGCAGGCACGCGAACTGGTCGAGGCAGACCTGCCGCTGCCGGCCTACGACCAGGTGCTGAAGGCCTCGCATACCTTCAACCTGCTGGATGCTCGCCAGGCGATATCGGTCACCGAGCGTCAGCGTTTCATTCTTCGGGTACGTGATCTGTCGCGTATGGTTGCCGAAGCCTACTATGCGCGCAGAAAAGCGCTGGGTTTCCCGGGTCTGCCGGCCACAGGAGCGGCCGTATGAGCGAGTTCCGCCCGCTACTGATTGAACTGGGGTGCGAGGAGTTGCCGGCGCGCCAGATCGATAGCCAGCTGCAACTGCTGGCCGAGGGTCTTGCAGGCCGTCTGCAAGACGCGGGTCTGATGGCAGAAACCGCGGTGGTGCAACGCTTCGGCACTCCGCGTCGCCTGGCCGTGATGTTTGAAGGCATCGCACCGGCCCAGGCCGATCGCGTCATGGAGCGCAAAGGCCCGGCCGAGCGCGCGGCGTTCGACGAAAAGGGGCAGCCGACCAGGGCAGCCGAAGGGTTTGCCCGCAGCGTCGGTCTGGCGGTCGATGAACTTGAACGCCTGGAAAACGAGCAGGGCCGCTGGCTGTTTGCCCGGGTTCATCAGCCAGGGCAGACGCTCGCTGAATTGCTTCCCGAGATGCTGGAAGCCACGCTCCGGGCCATGGCCGGCGCGCGCAGCATGCGCTGGTCGGATCGCAGCGACCGTTTCCTGCGCCCCGTGCGCTGGCTTGTCGTGCTGCACGGGGATGCCGTGTTGCCGGTCTCGGTGTTTGGTCTTCAGGCCGGCGGCCAGACCCAGGGGCATCGCATCCACGCGCCGGGTTTTCATGACATCAGTCGGGTCGAACGCTACTCTGAGGTGCTGCAGTCAGCTTATGTCGAAGTCGATTCTGATTGCCGCAAAGAGCGTATCCGCCGGCAAACCCATGCTTTGGCCGAGGTAGCGGGTCTGCAGGCCGACATTGATGCCAGCCTGCTCGACGAAGTCGCCGGCCTGACCGAATGGCCGGTGCCGATTCTCGGTGAATTCGACCCGGCCTTCCTCGACGTGCCGGCAGAAGCCCTGGTCTCGTCCATGCAGCAGCACCAGAAGTGTTTTCCGCTGCGGCATGCCGATGGCCGCCTGGCCGCCAGCTTCGTGGCGGTGGCCAACATCGAGAGTCAGAATGAAGCCGCCATGCGGGCCGGTTTTGAGCGCGTGATTCGTCCGCGCCTGGCCGACGCGCGGTTTTTCTTCGAGCAGGATCGACGCCAGCCCCTGATCGAGCGGCAACCCCGCCTGGCCGAGATCAAGTTCCAGCAGAAGCTCGGATCGGTCGCCGACAAAGTCGATCGACTCGAAGTCCTCGGACGTAAGCTGGCGCCGCTGTTTGACGCCGAGCCTGAGGTGGTCGCCCGAGCCGCCCGCGTGTGCAAGTGCGACCTGGTTACTGAAATGGTCGGAGAGTTTCCCGAGCTGCAGGGCGTGATGGGGCGGCATTACGCGCTGGCAGACGGCGAGCCAGCTGCCGTGGCCGACGCCGTGGAAAGTCATTATCGACCGCGCCATGCCGGTGATGCCCTGCCCCACGATCAGGCCGGGCAAGCGCTGGCCCTCGCCGACCGGCTCGACACCCTGGTCGGCGTGTTCGGCGCCGGGCAAAAACCCAAAGGTGGCAAGGATCCGTTCGCCTTGCGCCGGGCAGCCCTGGGCGTGGTTCGCCTGCTCGAGTCCGCGCCCAAAGCCCCGCCGGTGCGCGACCTGCTGCGCTGGACGGCCGACGGTCTGGCTGCACGGTTGGATGCAACCCTGCAGCTTGACGCCGAGCTGCTCAAAGAGGTCGAAGCCTTCATCGGCGAGCGTTTACGCTCACACGCGCTGGAGTCAGGCGTCGAGACCAATACCGTGCATGCGGTCGCCGCCACGGATCGAAAAAGCGTGGCTGATTTTCTGCTCTGCGCGAGCGCGGTGCAGGCGTTCTCCGAAGATCCGCGCGCCGAGAGTCTGATCGCGGCCAACAAGCGCATCGCCAATCTGCTGCGCCAGGCCGAGACCGATGCCGGTCAGCCGCTGGATGAATCCGCCTTGCGCGAGCCGGCCGAACAACAGCTGGCTGCCGCCATGGCGGCGATCGAACAAGCGCTGGACCGCGCCCTGGCCGAGGCGGATTATCCGGCAGCCTTGTCCGAACTTGCTGCCCTGAGTCAGCCAGTGGATGATTTTTTTGAAGCCGTGATGGTCATGGCCGAGGATGTCGCGGTGCGGCGCAACCGCCTGGCACTGCTGGCCCGTCTCCGGGCCCAGTTTTTGCGCGTGGCTGACGTCGCCCGTCTGGGCCGCTGACAATGGCGCGAACGGTACCGCTGCTGATTCAGCGTGTGCTGTTGCTGGATCAGAATCGGTCACAGCCTGATCCGGCCCGGGTCGCCGAGGTCGTAGCATTTCAGCACGCCGGCCATCGAGTGCTGTTGCTTGCCCGCCGCCCGGTCCGCTGGCGCCCGACGCGCAGTTCAATGGACGCCGATCTCGGTCTCCAGCAAACCCTGCACCAGGCGTTTGTTCGTGCCGGCGCCCAGCTCGACGGGACCTTGTACCTGGGCACCGGGTTTTTTGCCCGGCGCCAGGCGCGCATCAAGGAACTTGAGCGGCTGGCCCAGCGGTACGGAGTGGAGGCCGGTGATCTGACCGCCATCGGTAGTGATCCCACCCTGCTAGAGACCGTGGTCCAGTCCGGCGGGCGGGCCTTCAATCTCGGGCCCCAGCGTGTGCCCGGCGCCAGTCAAAGCGACAGCCTCAAAGCCGCGCTGGATCAGCTGGGCTAGGGAGCCTCGGAATCACCATGACCGACTCATGCTCGGCTCTGCGAACCTCCCTGGCCGAACAGCTTGGTCAGACTGGGGCAGAGCGCTTGCTTGCTGAGCACCAGCAAAGAATGGATCAGCACGGTGACAGCGAGCGCTGGCAAAACGCGCTGCGGCAGCTTCCCGACGTCGCGGCTGGCTGGTGGCGCCTGGAGGCGGGTTGCCTCTGTGCGGGGGATGCGCCTGTCGAGCCTGCCGGGAGGGATTTGCTGGTCGAGAGCCTGCGGACTTTTGTTCCCTGGCGCAAAGGTCCGCTCAGACTGGGCGGGGTGTTCATAGATACTGAATGGCGCTCGGACTGGAAGTGGGATCGACTGGCGCCCCATGTCGACTGGCGTGGACGCCGGGTGCTGGATGTTGGTGCGGGCAACGGCTACTTTGGCTGGCGCATGCTGGCGGCCGGCGCGCGCGAAGTCCTGGCCTGTGATCCGACGGTGCTGTTTGCGTTCCAGCATCGCCTCATCAGCCGCCTGGCCGGACCTAACAGCCCGCACCTGCTCGCACTGCGCCTGGAAGACTTGCCGGATGATCTGGCCGGCTTCGATACAGTGTGCTCCATGGGCGTGCTCTACCATAGAAAGTATCCGCACGACCACCTGCAGGATTTGCGTCGAAGGCTGCTGGACCGCGGCCTGCTGGTGCTCGAAACCCTGATTGCGCCTGGTGAAGGGTCCGAGTTGTTGCCTACGCCGGATCGCTACGCCGGCATGCGCAACGTGCACGGTCTGCCGAGCCTGGCTTTGCTGACCGAATGGCTGCAGCAGGCCGGGTTTGAGGCGATTGACTGCGTTGACGTCACGCCGACTACAGTGCATGAGCAGCGCAGCACCGACTGGATGCCGTTTCACTCGCTGGCTCAGGCGCTTGACCCGAATGACGCCGAGCTCACTGTAGAAGGTCTGCCGGCCCCCCGGCGCGCCATGGTGCTGGCCCGCGCCGCAGCAGAAACGGCCGGCTGATATGCTTTTGGCCCCATGATCAAGCAGCTTCTGATTACCCTGCTGGTGGCGCTGATTGTCGTCATCGTTGCCCGTGCCAAGCGCGCCCGCCAGCAGGCCCGTGAGCGCGGACCGGCCTCAACCGCCGACACCGAAGAAGAGTGGTACCAGTCCACCACCGCCATCGTTGGCTTCATCTTTGCAGGGATCGTCATCCTGACCACGGCCGGAGTGACCTGGATGCGCTACCAGCACGCCAATGAAGTAGTGCGGGTCGAGGTGGTCGAGCCGACTTCGGGCGAGCGCTCGGTCTACCAGGTCCGGCGCCGGGACCTGGGGGAGAGGGAGTTTCGCACGGTCGACGGTCGCCGCGTGTCGCTCGGCTCGGGCGACCGCGTCGAGCGGGTCGATTAGTCAGAAAATCCCGAGCAGGCCGGCCATTACCACCAGGATCAGCAGCGGTGTCACCACGCGGGTCAGCCACAGCCAGGTCGTGAAGGCCCAGTCGTGCATCTTGTCGTCGAGCTCTTCCTTGGTGATGGTTTTCGACAGGATCCAGCCGGCAAAAATCGCCGTCAACAGGCCGCCGAGGGGCAGCATGATGTCGGCGGCGATGAATTCGATGGCGTCCATCACCGACCTGCCGCCGATCGATACTTCAGACCAGAGGTTGAACGAAAACACCGTCGCCAGACCCATGATCCATGCCAGCCCGGCCACCATCAGCGCGGCCGATTTGCGCGACAGGTTGGTTGCCTCGACCAGGTAGGCGGTAGCGGGCTCCATCAGTGAAATCGAGCTGGTCCAGGCGGCGACCGACAGCAGCAGAAAGAACACCATCCCGTAGATGATGCCGAAGGGCATCTCGGCGAAAGCCAGTGGCAGCGAGGTGAAAATAAGGCCTGCGCCGCCGCTGCCGGGATCGATACCGAAGGCGATGATCACCGGGAAAATGGCCAGCCCGGCGATCAGCGCCACGACGGTATCGGACAGCGCCACGGCCGTCCCGACCTTGGGCACGTGAACGTTGGACGGCAGGTAGGCCCCGTAGGTCATGATGGCGCACATGCCCAGGCTCAGGGTAAAGAACGCCTGACCCATGGCGGTGACGATCATTGAGCCGGAGATCTGTGACCAGTCCGGCTTGAACAGGAACGCAACAGCATCCATGAAGTGGCCGGTGCTGATGCCGTAGGCGAGCAGGATCAGCAGCAACACGAACAGTATCGGCATGAGGACGCCGACAGCCCGCTCCAGTCCTTTTTCCACGCCCAGCGCCACCACGCCGACCGTCATGACCATGAACACGCCGTGCCAGAACGTTAACTGCCCGGCGCTGGACAACAGGCCGCCGAAGGTAGCATTAGGGTCGCTGATGCCCGGTGCACCGAACAGTTCTTTGAGATAAAGAAAACCGTAGTGCAGGGTCCAGCCGGCGACCACGGAATAAAAGGAAAGGATCAGAAAGCCGGCGATAATGCCCAGGAAACCCAGCCCCATCCAGACTCGGGAGGCGCCGACGTCATCGGCCAGCTCGCGCAGCGAGTTGACGGGGCTCATGCGCCCGCGGCGGCCAATGACGATTTCCGAAAACATGACCGGCAGACCGACCAGCGCGATACAGATCAGGTAGACCAGCACAAAGGCGCCGCCGCCGTTCTCCGAGGTGATGTAAGGGAAGCGCCAGATGTTGCCGAGTCCGACGGCAGAACCCGTCGCGGCCAGCACAAAGGCCAGCCGGGATGACCACATCCCGTGAATCGATGAGGTTTTCATGGGCGATTCGTGTGTCCCGCTGTTGTTGTCCCAGGCGCGACATTTTGCGTCAAGCGCGGTGACAGCGCAAACCGCTGTGGCCGAGCTTCAGGTTCCAGTAGTGCGCACCGGCCAGCAGCAGGCCGGCAACCAGCGTGACGAGGCTCATCCAGGGACTGGCAAAGTGCAGCGAGGTGGTGATGACGGCGGTCATGCACAGCAGTGAGACTAACGCCAACAATCCCGGCCCGATCCGACGGTGGCGCCACCAGCCGGGTAACATGGCCGCCAGCACCAGCAGCCAGGCCAGCGCCAGCAAGCCCCATTCCAGCCACAGCAGCTTCTGCCACAGGCCCATCTCCCAGTACTTTCTTTTCATCCAAAGCGTCGGGTAGAGCAAAAACAGCAGTGAAAGCGCGGCGCAGTGCAGGCCACAGCCCACAGCAATACACATGCCGAATCGGTCGGACCAGCCGCTGCGTGTCATGAGGTTGTCTTTCAACGGGGAACTTTTTGCGATCATGGATGTTATAA
>SKIE01000112.1 GCA_007116585.1 Wenzhouxiangella sp.
CCACGCCGTCGCTGGAAAGCCTCAACAACGTTGATCAGGCGCGCTATCGGTTGCTGGAGATCAGCCGCCGAGCCGGTGCTGCCCAGCCGCCGCGCTGGTCGCTGGCCGATTTGCGCGGTCAGCGAGGCGCGCTGGATCAGGGCCTGCTGCTGGACATTCGCCGTCACCTCGACGATGGTGGACAGGTGCTGCTGTACCGCAACCGCCGCGGCTATGCGCCTGTGCTGATGTGCCCGGCCTGTGGCTGGCAGGCCGACTGCCAGCGCTGCGATGCCCACATGACCCTGCATCAGGCCACGCAGCGCCTGCAGTGCCATCACTGCGGCGCGACGCGTCGCCAGCCGCTGCGCTGCCCGGACTGCGATGAGCCCGACTTGATGGCCTTGGGCGCCGGGACCGAGCGGCTGGAAGAGACTCTGCGGCAGCAGTTTCCCGACATGCCGGTTCACCGGGTCGATCGCGACAGCATGAGCCGGCGCGAGCAGTTTGGCGAGCTGCTGCAGGAAGTCCGGCAGGGACAACCCTGCATTCTCGTCGGCACCCAGATGCTGGCCAAGGGTCACCATCTGCCGGCAGTGACCCTGGCCGCCGTGCTGGACGTCGATCAGGCCCTGTTCAGCGCCGATTTCCGCGCTCCCGAGCGCCTCGGTCAGGCGGTCTGCCAGGTCGCTGGCCGGGCCGGTCGCGGTGATAGACCCGGGCAGTTCGTGCTGCAGACACGCCATCCCGACCATCCCCTGCTGGCTGAACTGCAGCAGGCGGCGTATCTGCCGTTCGCTGCGCAGCTGCTGGCCGAGCGCCACGCCGCCGCGCTGCCGCCGGCCACCGCGCTGGCCATGCTGCGGGCCGAAGCCCATCACATCGAGCCGGCGCGGGCTTTCCTGCAGGACGCGGCACGGGCAATGGATCAGCCCGGCATTGAGGTCAGCGGGCCGATTCCTGCCATCCTGTCGCGGCGCGGCGGCTACTGGCGCTTTCAGCTCTGGCTGCAGTCTGCCTCGCGGCGCGCACTGCTGGCCGCCCTGCCGGCCTGGCTGGCACGGCTGCGTTCGCTGCCGCAGGCGCGTCGTGTACGCTGGCATCTGGACATGGACCCGCTCGATCTTTAGAAGCTTTAGTGAGTTCTGACCCATAGGGTCTACAATTGAGCCGGTTTCCTTAAAGCAAGCGCTACCGCTCCTGGCCGGTCTGCGCCCATGAATCGACGACAAGAAGAACGGAACCGAGAGAGGACATCATGCTCAATGAGTGGCAGCATCCCGACGATGTGGATGCCGAGGAAACGCGCGAATGGCTGGAGGCCCTGAGCGCGGTAGTCAACCGCGACGGGCCTGAACGCGCGCACTATCTGCTGCAACGGCTGGTCGAACTGGCGCGTCGATCGGGCGCTCATCTGCCGTTTGACTTGACCACAGCCTACATCAACACCATTCCGCCGGCGCGTGAACCCGGCATGCCCGGTGACCAGGCGCTGGAGAGACGCATCAAGGCACTGATCCGGTGGAACGCCATGGCCATGGTGGTGCGCGCCGGTCGACGCGGCGGTGAGCTGGGTGGTCATATCGCCAGCTTTGCCTCGGCGGCGACGCTGTACGACGTAGGGTTCAACCATTTCTTCAAGGGCCCCGACCATGAAGACGGTTCGGATCTGCTCTATATCCAGGGCCATTCCTCGCCGGGAATCTATGCGCGCGCTTTCCTGGAGGGCCGGCTCGATGCCGACCGGCTGGACCGTTTTCGGCAGGAGGTGGACGGTGAGGGCTTGAGCTCCTATCCGCACCCCTGGCTGATGCCGGACTTCTGGCAACTGCCGACGGTCTCCATGGGGTTGGGCCCCATCATGGCGATCTATCAGGCCCGATTCCTGAAATACCTGCACAATCGCGAGATGACCGAGGCCGCTAAACGCAAGGTCTGGTGCTTCATGGGCGACGGTGAATGCGATGAGCCTGAATCACTGGGCGCCATTTCTCTGGCCGGCCGGGAAAAGCTCGATAACCTGATCTTTGTCGTCAACTGCAATCTGCAGCGCCTGGACGGCCCGGTGCGGGGCAACGGCAAGATCATCCAGGAACTCGAAGGCGTGTTTCGCGGTGCGGGCTGGAACGTGATCAAGGTGATCTGGGGCTCGTATTGGGATCCCCTGCTGGCGCGTGACACCAAGGGCTTGTTGCGCCGGCGCATGGAAGAGGCGCTGGACGGCGATTACCAGAAGTACAAGGCCAACGACGGCGCCTACGTCAGAGAACATTTCTTCGGCGCCTACGACGAGCTCCGGGAAATGGTCGCCAACCTGTCCGACGAGGATATCTGGCGGCTGAACCGAGGCGGCCATGACCCGCACAAGGTGTATGCGGCCTATCACTCGGCAGTGCATCACGAAGGCCAGCCCACCGTAATTCTGGCCAAGACCATCAAGGGCTATGGCCTGGGTCGGTCCGGCGAAGGCCAGAATATTTCGCACCAGCAAAAGAAACTCGACCACGACGGGGTCAAATACTTCCGCGACCGCTTCAACGTGCCGATCTCCGATGCCGACATCGAGGAAGTGCCGTACTACCACCCCGGTGAGGATTCCGAAGAGGTCAGATACCTGAAGGCGCGGCGCGAGGCCTTGGGCGGTTTTCTGCCGCAGCGCCGGGTTGAAGCCAGGCCGCTGCCGGTGCCCGATCTCGAAGCCTTCGCCTCTGTGGCCAAGGGCAGCGGCGAGCGCGAAATCTCGACCACCATGGCCTTCGTGCGTTGTCTGGCCGTGCTCCTGCGCGACAAGCAGATCAAGCAGCACGTGGTGCCGATCATCTGCGATGAGGCGCGCACCTTCGGCATGGAAGGCCTGTTCCGTCAGATCGGTATTTACGCCCCGTTCGGCCA
>SKIE01000224.1 GCA_007116585.1 Wenzhouxiangella sp.
GGTCGCCGTGGCGCACACCCCGGCGGGCGATGAACTGCTGGGCGAAA
The DNA here is from genome assembly GCA_007116585.1 of Wenzhouxiangella sp. Next base: position 48 of record SKIE01000224.1, read on the forward strand.
TCGCGCACCCGGCTCAGCGAGCCGCGCAGGATATTGGTTTCCAGGCAGTGATCGTGGTCAAGATGGACGTGCAGCGTGGCCACGGTCAGGTCGTGATGAGCGTGCTGCGCTTCGGTCAGCTGGTGGCCCAATCCGCCCCTGTGGTGGTCATAGACGTAGCTCAGTACGCCAACGCAGGCTCCGTCGGGATCCTCGTCGGCGCGTTCGCGGGCAAGAAATTCCCGCAGCAAATCGCGTATGGCCTCAGAGCGGTTCGGATAGCCCAGGCGCTGGCGAAACTGCTCAAAGGCCTCAGCCAGCTCCTTGTCCAGCGAAACGGTGAATCGTTCGGTCATTGCTCCCTCCTGACGCGTTTGATCCCGGTCAACATCTGTTCTGATCTGTCGCTAGAGAATACCCTCTGACTCCGGCATTCTGGACTTTTGTGCGCATATTGATTGATTTCCCCTTCTGCAGGCTCGGCCGCCTCGTCATGCTGGCGGTGCTGTTGCTGTCGCCCGTTGTCTCGGCGGCGCAGGGCAACGAAGCCGTTGCAGACGGGCAGACCATGTACGTCTTCATGAGCGAAACCTGCCCGGTCTGTACGGCGCAAAAGCCCTTTCTGGACCGGCTGGAGCGGGACCATCCGTGGCTGGAGATCGTGCACATGGAGGTCATGACGACCAACCAGCACCACGAGCTGCTTCGGGCCATGGCCAGCGCGCATGACGTCCGCCCCGGCTCGGTGCCGATGACGTTTTTCGGCGGCGAGGTGTGGGTTGGGGACTCGCGCCCGATCCGCGCCGAAATCGAGGCCCACCTGGCGTACTGCCAGGCTAACGCGTGTCCTGATTCACGTCAGCTGGCCGAGGAAGTGGCCGAGCCGCGGCGGGCCGAGCGGTCCAGCGCCGAGCTCAACATTCCGCTGGTCGGCACGATGGACCTGAGCGTGCAGCCGCTGCTGTTCAGTACCGTGATGATTGCTTTTGTCGATGGCTTCAATCCCTGCTCGATCTGGGTCCTGACCATACTGCTGGCGCTGGTGCTCCATTCAGGCTCGCGCCGGCGCGTGTTGCTGGTGGGCCTGACCTTCCTGTTCACCACCGCCGCGATCTACGGGCTGTTCATCGCCGGGGTCTTCAGCGTTCTGGCCTTTGCCGCCTATCTGCCCTGGATTTACTGGGTCGTGGCCTTGTTTGCGTTGACTTTCGGCATCGTCAACGTGAAAGACTACTTCTGGTTCAAGCGTGGCTTTTCTTTCACGATCGACGACAAGCACAAGCCCGGCATGTTCAAAGGCTTCCGCGAACTGATGACCAACGGCAAGTCACCGCTGGCACTGATCGGGGCCACCATTCTCATGGCCAGCGGTATCGCCCTGATCGAGTTGCCCTGCACGGCCGGGTTCCCAGTGATCTGGAGCGGGCTGGTTTCGGCCAATGAGGTCAGCGGCATGGCCTTTCTCGGCTTGCTGGGCATCTACCTGCTGGTCTACCTGATGATTGAACTGGTGATCTTCACCATCGCCGTGGTCAAGCTGCGCATCGACCGGTTCCAGGAAGACCACGGCCGGATCCTCAAGCTGGTCGGCGGCATCATCATGGTGGCGCTGGCCATCGTGCTGATCGCGGCCCCTGAGATGATGAGCAGCGTGGGCTCGGCCCTGGGCGTGTTTGTCGGCGCCTTCGCCCTGACCGCCCTGATCGTGCTGATGCACCGCCGCATTCTGCCCAGGTTGGGCATTCGAATTGGAGATGGATGGTGAGCGCAAAAACAGTTCTGGTGATCTGCTCGGGTGTTTACGGCCATACCCACAAGGTCTGCGAGGCGATGCGGCCGAAGCTGGAGGCCAGCGGTGCCAAGGTGACGCTGGCCGCGCTGCCGGAAGAACAGCCGGACCCGGCCCTGTTCGACGCCGTCCTGATCGGCGCTGCGATTCGAAACGGCAAGCACAACCCCGCTGTTCTGGACTTCATCGAGCGCCACCAGGCCACGCTCAATGAGAAGGTGAACGCGTTCTTCTCGATCAACCTGGTTGCTCGCAAACCGCACAAGAACACGCCTGAGACGAATCCCTATGTGCGTGCCTTCCTCGCCAGCAGCCCGTGGCAGCCTTCGCAGGTGGGTGTATTCGGCGGACGCCTGGACTATCGGCGCTACAAGACATTCGATCGCTGGGCGATTCGTTTCATCATGTGGATGAACAAGGGCCCTACTGATCTCGACACCCAGGTGGAATTTACCGACTGGGACGCGGTAGCGCGCTTTGCCGAAGCATTTGCTGATCGTCTGGAGGCATCCGGGTCGTGAGTCGCGGCAAGCTGCATCGCTGGATTCACATGCAGCACGGGCTGCTGATTCTGATGATTGCCTGGCTGATTGCGACCAGCCCCTGGGTGCATCTCTACAATCGCGTGCCGCCCAGCCCCACGTTCTGGGTCTGGGCGCATCTGGTGATCGGTGTGTTGACGCTCGTGTTAGCTATCACCTTCAGCGTGACCTGTCTGATGCAGGGGCGGTGGCGCCAGTACTTCCCGTGGCTGGTCGGCCGGTTCAGGCCGCTGCTGCATGACCTTGCCGGTCTGCTGCGGCTGAAAATACCGTCCAACGAGGGCGGCGGACTGTTTAGCTGGATCAAGGGCTTTTTGCTGCTGGCCGTACTCGCGACCAGCGTGACCGGTGCCCTGTGGTGGTGGACGGCGGGCAGCTCAACGGCGGTGATGTGGCGCAGCTGGCATATGGCCAGCGTGCCCTGGCTGGCAGGCTTGCTGGTGCTGCATGTTCTGGCAACGGTTGCCCATATCGTCCAGTTCATGCGCCAGTA
>SKIE01000100.1 GCA_007116585.1 Wenzhouxiangella sp.
ACCAGAAAACGCTGGAGCTGGTTGTTGCATCGCTTGACAATGAACCGCCGGTCACGGTGCTGACCGACACCTCAGAGACCTGGATCAACCTGCACGATGATCTGCATTTTCTGGACGGTCTTCCGGCCTTCATCTGGTCGTCGGAGCGCGACGGCTTTCGTCACCTCTACCTGTATGACCTGGACGGCGAAAAGATCCGCCGACTGACCGAAGGCAACTGGGCGGTTGATGCGCTCGAGGGCGTCGATGAAGACCTGGGACTGGTGTACTTCACCGCCGCAGAGGTGTCACCGGAAGAAAAGCATCTATATCGCCAGTCGCTGCTGACCTCGACCCCCGCGAACGTGACCCGCATTTCGCGCCGCGCCGGCTGGCACGAGATCCGCATGGACAGCGCGGCCAGGGTCTACGTGGACACCTTCTCCAACACGCGCCAACCGCCCCAGCTGTCGCTGCACTCAGCCGATGGCGAGCGCCTGGCCTGGCTGGTGGAGAACCGTCTGGATGACCAGCACCCCTATGCCCCGTTTCGCGCCACGCACCGGCCGACCGAGTTCGGCAGCCTGGTCGGCCCGCACGGCTTTGCCCTGCGCTACCGGATGATCAAACCGGCGGGGTTTGATCCGGAGCAGCAGTACCCGGTGCTGGTGCATGTCTATGGTGGCCCCACCCACCGGCTGGTGGCCGATCGCTGGGGACGGCGATCCCTGATTGACCAGTACTTCGCGCGCAATGGCTATCTCGTCTTTTCGCTCGACAATCGCGGTATCGTCCGGCAGGGCAAGGCCTTTCAGGATCCGATCTACCTGAACATGGGCCGGGTAGAGGTCATCGACCAGATGATCGGCCTGGACTGGCTGCGCGGCCAGGACTTCGTGGATGCCGAGCGCATCGGCATCTTTGGCTGGAGCTATGGCGGCTATGTCGCGCTGATGGCGCTGACCCAGAACCCGGGCGATTTTGCCGCCGCTGTGGCCGTCGCCCCGGTCACCGACTGGGCCCTGTACGACACCCACTACACCGAGCGCTACATGGGCACGCCGCAAGACCAGCCAGAGGCGTACGAGAAGGGCAACGTGCTGACCTATGCCGACCGACTGTCTGATCCGCTGCTGCTGATCCACCCCATGGCCGACGACAACGTGCTGTTTACCCACTCGACCATGCTGATGCAGAAGCTGCAGGAGGAGCGCATCCCGTTCGACCTGATGACCTACCCGGGCGAGAAGCACGGCATTACCGGTGAAAACCAGCGCGTGCACGTGTATGAAATGATCAGCCGCTTTCTCGACCAGCACCTGGCCTCAAAACCCCAATAGCCCCCTGCCCGTCCCTCATGAGCCAATCCCGCGTCCTTCATTTGTACCAGCGTTTCGAGCGCCTGCCGGCCGGCAAATGGCTGTTCTCGCGCGTCTTCAGCCGCATGGCGCCGTATTTCAGCACCATCGGCGCCAGTTTCATCGAGCTCAGGCCCAACTACTGCGCGCTGAGCCTGCGCAAGCGGCGCAAGGTGCAAAACCATATCGGCACGGTGCATGTCATTGCCATCTGCAACGGCCTGGAGATGGCCATGGGCGCGCTGGCCGAAGCCACGGTCCCGCCGGAGCTGCGCTGGATTCCAAAGGGCATGGAGGTGCGCTATCCCGCCAAAGCCGATACCGACCTTAAAATCGAAGCAACTACCAACCCGCAGGACTGGCGCGAGGGACACGTGCCGGTGACCGTCCGCGCATTGCGCCAAGACGGCACGGCGGTCGTCGAAGGCACCATTTTTCTCTACGTGAGCAGGAAACGCGCATGACCATGATCGGAACACCACTATCGGCGACGGCCACGCGGGTCATGCTGCTGGGCAGCGGCGAGTTGGGCAAGGAAGTCGCCATCGAACTGCAGCGCCTGGGCTGCGAGGTGATCGCCGTCGACCGCTATGCCAACGCGCCGGCCATGCAGGTGGCTCATCATCGCCATGTCATCGACATGCTCGACGAGCAGGCGCTGCGCGGCATCATCGAGCTTGATCAACCCGACCTGATCGTGCCCGAAATCGAGGCCATTGCCACCGACGTACTGGTCGCGCTGGAGCGGGAGGGCCAGCGCGTGGTGCCGACCGCACAAGCCGCTCACCTGACCATGAACCGCGAAGGCATCCGCCGGCTGGCCGCCGAGACGCTGGGGCTTCCGACCTCTCCCTATCGCTTTGCTGAAACACGACAACAGTTCGAGCAGGCCGTGGCCGAGATCGGCCTGCCCTGCGTGGTCAAGCCGGTGATGTCGTCGTCGGGCAAGGGGCAGAGCCTGATCCGCAGCCAGGATGATATTGACCGGGCCTGGGAGTATGCCCAGTCGGGCGGACGGGCCGGCGGCGGACGGGTCATCGTCGAGGGTTTTATCGACTTCGACTATGAAATCACGCTGCTGACCGTGCGCCACGCGGGCGGGGTCAGCTTTTGCGAGCCGATCGGACACCGACAGGAAGACGGCGACTATCGAGAATCCTGGCAGCCCCAGGGCATGAGCGAACTCGCCCGCCTGGAGGCAGAGCGCGTCGCGGGCACCGTGGCTGAAGCACTCGGGGGTTACGGGGTGTTCGGTGTCGAGCTGTTCGTGAAGGGCGACCAGGTCTGGTTCAGCGAGGTCTCGCCTCGCCCGCACGATACCGGCATGGTGACGCTGATCAGCCAGAACTTGAGCCAGTTCGCCCTGCATGTGCGGGCCATTCTGGGCCTGCCCGTTCCGACCATTCGCCAGCTGGGGCCGGCAGCCTCTGCGGCCTTGCTGGTCGAGGGTGAGTCCGACCGCATTCGCTTCGAAGGGCTGGATCAGGCCCTGGCCGAGACTG
>SKIE01000188.1 GCA_007116585.1 Wenzhouxiangella sp.
GCGCGGGTGACTTCGGCTACCTCGCCCACCGGCAGGCCGGCCGGAAAGCCGCCACCAAGGCCCGAGGTCAAAACCCGGTCGGCAAGCTCCAGGTCCACGTTCATGGGCAAATCCGTCAAACGCAACTCGGTATTGAGACCGCTGCCATAGGCAATGGTGCGCACGCCCGTGCGCTCGATAGTGACCGGCAGGGCATGATCCGGGTCGGTCAGCAGCACCACGCGCGCGCTGTGCAGAAACACCTCGTCCACCTGGCCGACAACGCCAAACGCGTCGATCACCGGTTGACCGGCCTGCAGTCCGTCGCGGCGCCCGCGATTGATCAGGACGCGGTGTGAGAACGGGTTGAGGTCGACCTGGCGGATCTCGGCCGGTTGAAAGCCCAGCTCGGTCTGCTCTGAGGCCGCAAGCAGCCCGCGCAACTCGGCGTTTTCCCGCCGCAGATCCTCCAGCAGCAGCAGGCGGGCCGACGACTCGGCCACAAGGCGCCGCAGTTCGGTCGACTCGTTCAGCAGCTGCTGGCGCGCGCGCAGCGCAGACCAGGTCGCTTGCCCCAGGCGGAACGGGGATTCAATCAGGAGCAGCGCCGGCTCGACCAGCAGTCCGGCCTGACGATGCACACGATCCACCCACCCGGCGCGATGATCCAGCGTCATCAAGACAATGGCCAGCAGCGCATAAAGCATCAGCCGGGAGGTTCGCCCGGCCAGTTCCGCACCGAAATGAAACGCGTTGCCCGGCGGGTTCACCGTGCCCGGGGAAAGCGATCAACTGGCAGAAAAGAAGTCGACGCTGTGTTCATCCATCATCTCCAGTGCCCGCCCGCCACCGCGCGCCACGCAGGTCAGCGGATCATCGGCAATGATCACCGGCAGCCCGGTTTCTTCCATCAAAAGCTTGTCCAGGCCGCGCAGCAGCGCCCCGCTGCCGGTCAGGACGATGCCGGTATCGGCCACGTCGGCACACAACTCCGGCGGGGTCTGTTCCAGCGCCACCTTGACCGCGCCGGTGATGGTGGCCAGGGCTTCAGACAGCGCTTCGAGCACCTCGTTGCTGTTTAGCGTAATCATCTTCGGCACGCCTTCGGCCAGGTTGCGGCCGGAGATCTGGATTTCGCTCTGGACATCCTGGGCGAACGCACAGCCGACCTCCATCTTGATGCGCTCGGCAGTGGACTCTCCAATCAGGGTGCCGTAGGAGCGCCGCACGTAGTTGATCACCGCCTCGTCGAAATGATCACCGCCGAGGCGGACCGAGTTCGAGTAGACAATGCCGTTGAGTGAGAGCACGGCCACTTCGGTGGTCCCGCCGCCGATGTCGAGCACCATGGAGCCGCGCGCTTCATGAATCGGAATACCGGCCCCGATCGCTGCCGCCATCGGCTCTTCAATCAGAAACACCTCGCGCGCGCCGGCGCCTTCGGCCGATTCCTTGATCGCCCGGCGCTCGACCTGGGTCGACGAGCAGGGTACGCAGACCAAAACCCGCGGGCTGGGCCGCAGGACGCGGGTCGAGTGCACTTTCTTGATGAAGTGCTGGAGCATTTGCTCGGTCATGTTGAAATCGGCGATCACACCGTCTTTCAGCGGCCGGGTGGTGCGGATATTGCCGGGCGTACGGCCCAGCATCTGCTTGGCCTCCATGCCGACAGCCGCCACGGACTGTGGGCCGCCGGGGCCCCGCTCCATCCGCACCGCCACCACCGAGGGTTCATTGAGCACGATACCCTGACCGCGCACGAAAATCAGCGTATTGGCCGTGCCGAGGTCAATCGACAGGTCGTTGGAGAAAATGCCTCGTAAGCGTTTGAACATGGTTGCGGGAGCCTTGCGCGGACCGGCGAAAGAGAATCGAGTATTGTACAGAGCCGAAAGGTTAAGCGGCAGCGCAAAATCCGTTGTTACGCTGTTGTCGCGCGGTACTCGGCCATCCAGGTGGCCAGTTCATCCGGAGAGAGCCCGGGCGCATAGAGGAAGCCCTGGGCCTGATCACACCCCGCCTCGCGCAGAAACGCTTCCTGGGCCGGCGTCTCCACCCCCTCGGCCAGGACCTTCATGCCCAGCGTGTGGGCGACCTGAATGATGGCCCTGCAAATGGCCTGATCGTCTTCACTGTCGGCCAGGTCGGCGACAAAACTGCGATCGATCTTGAGCACGTCCAGCGGGAAACGCTTGAGGTAGGCCAACGAGGAATACCCCGTGCCGAAGTCGTCCAGCGCGCAGCGGATGCCGCGTGCACCGAAAGATCCAATGAGTTCGGCCGCCTCGGTCGGCATTTTCATCGCCGTGCGCTCGGTCAACTCCAGGAACAGGCGCGAGGGGTCGATGCCATGGCGGGCCAGGCGATCGCTGACCGCGTCGAGAAAGCCATCGCGCCAGAACTGCTCGGCGGCCACGTTCACCGCCACCGGCAGCAGGCCGAGCGGGCTGTCCTGCCAGGCCGCAATCTGGCCAGCCGCGCGTTCAAGGACCCAGTTCCCCAGCGGCACGATCAAGCCACTCTGTTCGGCCAGCGGGATGAACTTCCCCGGGCCGGGTGCGTCTTCGGCCGATTCAGCGTCCCAGCGCAGCAAGGCTTCCAGGCCGACGATGCCGCCGGCGGCCAGGTCAATTTGTGGCTGGTAGACAAGGTGGAAGCCATCGTTTTTGAGCTTGTCGCGCATCGCAGCCTCGATGCGCGCGTTCGACGAGGCGGCCTCGGCCATGTCGGCATGAAAAAAGCAGCAACGGTCGCGACCGGCCGACTTGGCCTGATACATGGCGGTATCGGCATTCTTGAGCAATTCATCAAAGCTGTCACCGTCGACCGGGAACATGGCGACGCCGATCGAGGCCGAGA
>SKIE01000333.1 GCA_007116585.1 Wenzhouxiangella sp.
CTGGAACAACTCACGGACATAGTTCGACAGGTTGGGGTAGTCCTCAATGCGTCTGATGTTGCATTTGAAGTGCCCGACATAAACCGCGTCAAACCGGATCAGCGTTGTAAACAAACGCCAGTCGGCTTCAGTCAGACAATCGCCACACAGATAGCGCTGTGCATCCAGTCGTGCTTCAAGTTCATCAAGGGTTTCAAACAACGGCACAACGGCTTCTTCGTAAGCCTCCTGCGTGGTCGCGAAACCGGATTTATAAACCCCGTTGTTGACATTGTCATAAACCGTCGCGTTGACCTCATCGATCTCGGCACGAAGCGCTTCGGGATAGTAATCACCCGGCGCGGCACCGACATCATCAAAAGCAGCATTGAACATGCGGATGATGTCGGCCGACTCGTTGCTGACAATGGTGTGTTCCTGCTTGTCCCAGATCACGGGCACGGTCACGCGGCCTGAGTAATCCGACTTGGCCGCCGTATACACCTGGTGCATGAACTCGGCCTGATGGATTGGGTCGGGAACGACCTTGTAGCCGGGCTGAAATGTCCAGCCATTTTCACGCATGATCGGGTTGACCACCGAGACGCTGATCATGGCTTCAAGTTTTTTCAGCTTGCGAAAGATCAGTGCGCGGTGCGCCCATGGACAAGCGTACGCAACGTACAGGTGATACCGGCCCGGCTCCGCACGGAATCCGCCTTTGCCGTCGGGCCCGGCGCTACCGTCTGCGGTGATCCAGTTGCGGAAAGCGGCCTTTGAGCGCTCGAAACGACCACCGGTTGAGTCCGTGTCATACCACTGATCTTTCCATTTGCCGTCGACCAGTAATCCCATTGCGTGTACTCCGAAGCAAATTGACAGCCCAGTTTAACAATGCCGCCGGCAAGACCGTTTAGCAGTTAACGCGCTCAAGCTCGGCCCTAACCCGGTTGAGGTAACCACGACCGAACAGGTTGGCGTGGTTGAGCAGGTGATAAAGCTGGTAAAACACCCGTCGCTGCCGCCATCCGGGTGACAGGGGTCGCGCCTTTGCATAGGCCAGAAAGAAGTCATCTGAAAATCCGCCAAACAGCTCCGCCATGGCCAGGTCGCACTCGGCATCTCCGTAGTGCACGGCAGGGTCATAGACCACCGGACAATCATCGGCCAGACAACTCGCATTGCCAGACCATAAATCACCATGCAGCAGCGACGGCGGCGGCTGATGATGATGGCGGCAAAGCGCTGACCAGCGTTGCAGCGCTCGATCCGTCAAAACCGAAGAAATCATCCCGGGATGACTGCTTTGCAGCTGCTCGATCTGCGGGCGCAGGCGCTGATTGCAAAAGAAGTCCGACCAGTCGGCAGCGGGTCGATTCGCCTGGCGATTTCGCCCGAGGAAATTGTCGCGCGACCAGCCGTAGCGCTCGCCAGTACAGTTGTGTACGGCAGCAAGCTGTTGCCCCAGCACGCGATCGGCGGCAGCATTTCTGGGTCGGAGATTCAGCGCCTCCAGTGCCAGCCATGCCCGATTACTGTCTTCAACCAGGCCCTGGCCAAGGATGGCCGGGACGCGCAGGCAGCCCGTTTCTGCCAAGGCCTGCAGGCCGTCAGCTTCGCAGTCAAGCATGTCGGCCTGACCACCATCGGCCGTCTTGACGAACACCGCGACCTCACCGCAGACCAGGCGAAAGGTCGGGCTGGTGTCACCGCCGCTGACGCTTTTGATTTCCAAACGATCGCTGTTCAGCCCCAGCCGGGAAGCGATGGCCACCGCTTGCTCTCTGCTCAAGCGCATGCCAGGCTACTTTCCGATGCAGAAACTTGAAAAGATACGGCCTAGCAACTCGTCTGCGCTGATCCTGCCGGTGATTTCAGCCAGCGCCTCGGCGGCGTGGCGCAAGTCTTCGGCCAGCAACTCGCCCGAGCCGGTCGCTTCGAGCTGGGCAATACCGTGATCAACCTGGTCTAGCGCGGCTTGCAGTTGCTCGACGTGCCGCTGGCGGGCAGAAAACTCCCCGCCGCTTGCCTCGTCAACCCCGAGTTCGGCCAGCACCACCGCTTCCAGCAGATCCAGACCCTGACCCGTGCTGGCCGACAACCAGACCGAGCGATGCTCCGATCGTGCTTGCTTGTCGGTCAGGTCGATCTTGTTATAGATCCTGAGCAGCGGGACATGGTCGGGCAGGCCCGGCGGCGGTGACGGATCGGACTGGCTCACGTCCACCACCCAGAAGATCAGGTCGGCCAGGTGCATTTCCAGTCGCGCCCGCCGCACACCTTCGGCTTCGATCTGATCGCGCGTCTCGCGCAGGCCCGCGGTGTCGGCAAGGGTGACGCTCAAACCCGCAATCTGCACGGTTTCATGCAAAACGTCCCGGGTCGTGCCGGGCGTGGCGGTCACGATCGCGCGATCACGTCGGCTAAGCGCGTTGAGCAGGCTGGACTTGCCGGCGTTCGGCGGACCGATGATGGCAATGCGAATGCCGTCGTTGAGCACGCGACCGCTGTGGGCGCGGGCCAGCAGTGTCGCCAGTTGTTGACGCAGCGTCTGCGCTCTTTTCAACACCTCACCATCGGCCAGAAAATCCACGTCTTCGTCGGGGAAGTCCAGCGCCGCTTCAATCCAGACCCGAAGCGCGATCAATGCCTCGGTCAGTTCGTTGACCTGGCGGGAAAATTCGCCGTCGAGGCTGCGCTGCGCGGCCCGCGCCGCTTTTTCGCTGTCGGCGGAAATCAGATCGGCCACGGCTTCGGCCTGGGCCAGATCCATTCGATCGTTCAGAAAAGCGCGCTGGGAGAATTCACCGGGCCCGGCCCGCCGGGCGCCGGCGGCAGCGCAGGCCGCCAGCA